>NZ_JBQUZK010000044.1:0-200476 GCF_056313885.1 Methylosinus sp. DMC45 | reverse complement strand
TGCTCCGAGCCGCTCCCGGAGCTTCGCCGCGCGCCCAAATGACCCTGTCTCTTTGGCGAAGACAAGGCCTTCCACGCCACGCCAACCCTTTATCGCCCGGCTGTGACCCGTTCGCTACAGGCCATGGTTAACAATTTTCACCGCCGCCGGCGCGAAACCATTCGACCGTTTCGGCGAAGCCGCACGCCAGGGACACGCCGGGTCGCCAGCCGGTCGCGGCGCTTATCCGGTCGATATCGGCTTCGAGATGCATGATCTGATCCGGGCGATAGGGCGTGCGGCCGAATCCCGGAGCGACCCCGGGCGCCGTCAGATCGCGCAAGAGCAGAACAGCGTCGCGCAATGGCGTCGGCTCGCCCGATCCTATGTTGAAGACGCCGCTCGCCTCGTGATCGAGCAGCGCGAGCAGCGCCGCGGCCGCGTCGGAGACATGGGTGAACTCCCAAATCTGCTCGCAAGCGGTGAGATCGGGCGAACGGCCCGCCGCAAAGGCGCGAATGAGCGACGGCACGAGCCAGGGCCGCGCCTCGCCGGGACCATAAAGAGAAAAAACGCGCCCCCAGGCTGCGCGCAGCCCGCGCTCCGCCGCTATTGCGAGCAGGGCCCGGCCGGCGGCCAGCTTGGCCACTCCATAGAGTGTGGTCGGCTCGGCCGCGGCGTCTTCCGCGACGCGGCCGGAGAGGAGGCCATATTCGGCCTGCGAGCCGACGCCGATCAGAATGCGGGCGCCAGCGTCGGCGGCGGCCACGGCCAATCGTCCCGTGGCGACGATATTGTCGAGCTGGCCGAGATCATTGCGCTCCGCCCCGGCGACGCCGCGCCAGCCGCTGTGCAAAAGCGCGTCGGGCGCGAAATTCGTCAAGGCCTCGCGATAGCTCTCCGGCGCGAAGAGATCGCCGCGGATCGCATGAAGCCGGGAGACGAGAGGCGCGAGCCGCGTCGCTTCGATCTCTCCGCGCAGGAGAACGGCGCATTCATGTCCCGATTCGACGAGGAGCCGGGTCGCCTGCGCCCCGAGGAAGCCCGTCCCGCCTGTGAGAAAGACGCGCAAGCGTCAGGCCCGGCCGCTGAGAAGCCGCTCGTCCCGTCCGGCGACCGCGCGCGCCCGAGCGGCGATGGCGGCGGGGTCGAGCCTGGCGCGGCGGCGCAGCGTCTCCGTGTCGCCGACGAGGCTGGGGAAAGCCTGCGGCGCGGTGAGATCGACGAAGGCCTCGCCCATCCCGCGCGCGAGAAGCGTCTCCATGACGCCGACCGACAGCGGATTGCCGCGATAGCCCTCGAAGACGGCGACGACCGGCGCGCCGGTGAGCAGAGCGGCGAAAGCCTCCGCCGGAAAAGGCTGGACGATCGGAACGCTGACGACGGCGGCCTCGATCCCCTGCGCCGCCAAAATCTCCGCCGCCGCGAGACATTGCGTCACCGAGCCGCCGCTCGCAGCCAGGGTGACATCGGCGCCGCGGCGCGCCGCGAAAGCCGCCGTCTGCGGCGAGAAGATCGGCGCGCCATAAGAGGCGCCGCTCTCGCGAGCGATGCGGAAATAGGCGGGGCGCGGATCGTCGAGCAGCGCCGCGTAACAGCGATCGAGCTCGGCGGCGTTGCCCGGATTGGCGACGACGAGATCGGGCAGCGCCGCCATGATGGTGGCGTCCTCGAGCGCATGATGCGACGGACCGAGCGTGCCGTAGGAGAAGCCCGCGCCGACGCCGATCAGCCGCACGGCGCGGCGCTGATAGCAGATGTCGTTACGAATCTGCTCGAGGCAGCGCGCCGTCATGAAGGGCGCGATGGAATAGGCGAAGGGCCGAAAGCCGCCGGCGGCCAGCGAGGCGGCGACCGAGACCATATTGGCCTCGGCGACGCCCATATTGACGAAACGCTCGCCGAGCGCCTGCTCGAGCGGCTCGACGAAAGAAAAGCCGAGATCGCCGGTGAGAAAGACGATTCTGGGATCGACGCTGGCGTCCGCCTCTATGAGCTCGATGATCCGCTTGCGCATCAGGCGAGCTCCAGATCGGCGGCGAGCGCCGGCTTGTAGTGCGAGGCGACCGTGTTCTCTATGCGGGCGACGCCCTTGCCCTTCACCGTATGGGCGAGGATGACGCGCGGGCGTCCGCGCGAAGGCTGCTCCAGCGCCGCGACCAGCGCCGCCCAATCATGGCCGTCGAGCTCGATCGTCTCAAATCCGAAACTGCGCCATTTGGCGCCGAAGGGCTCGAGGTCCATCACCTCGCGCGTGGGCGCCAGCGATTGAATGTGATTGTAATCGACGATGGCGGTCAGCGAGGCGAGCTTGCGCGCGCCGGCGAAGAGCGCCGCCTCCCAGGTGGAGCCCTCGTCGCATTCGCCGTCGGAGAGAATGCAGAAGACGCGATGGGCGCTTCCGCGCAGCCGATGCCCGAGCGAAAAACCCGCCGCCAGCGACAGGCCATGGCCGAGCGAGCCGCTGGTGGCGTCGATGGCGGGGACCGCCTCGGTGAGGCCGACATGCCCCCAGAGCGGCGTGCCATTCTGCAGATAGGCGTCGAGAAGGCCGGGCGCGACGAGGCCATATTGCTCGAGCGCGGCGTAATAGGCCATGGCCGCATGGCCTTTGGAGAGAATGACGCGATCGCGGTCCGCCGCGCTGGCGGTCGCCGGACGCAGATCGGAGACGGCGAGCACGGCGTCGAGAATCTCGACGACGCCGAGCGAGGAGCCGAGATGAGCCGAATTGGCGCTATAAGACATGGAAATGACGCGCCGCCGCGCCGCCGCGCAACGCGCGGCCGCCGCCGCTTCGTCATAGGATAGGGGCGAATGTTTCCGGCCCCGCGCCGAGCCTGCTCTCGCCATCGGTCATGTCCTCGCCATTTTCGCGAGCACTATGCCTTTCGAAAGGTTAACGCTTGGCTTAAGGCCGGCGGCTCTCGCTCGGGCTTGCGCGCCGCCGACGATATGCGACAATACAAAAATCGTCCGAAGCGCAAACGATCGAGCGGAGGCAACCGCGGAGTGCGTCGCTCATGAAGACCGCCGATCACCATCATCAGAGCTTCCTGGCTCCGGCCGAGCAACGGCTGTTGCGCGCGCTCGTGATCGAGCTGCCCGAATCGGTGACGCCTCTGCAGCTGACGCGCATCGGACTGTTCGGCGCCTGCGTGGCCGCCGTCGCGCTCGTCGGCTGCCGCTGGTCGGCGTTGTGGATGCCTTTGATTCCGCTGGGCGTCTTTCTCAACTGGTTCGGCGCGGCGCTGGACGGACGGCTGGCGCTGCATCGCAAGAGCGCCGATCCGCGGCTCGGCCTCGTCGAGCACACATTCGATCTCTTCTCCCAAATATTGCTGATCGTCGCCTTCGGCCTCTCGCCCTTCTTGTCGATCGAATCGGCCTTCGTCGTGCTGATCTGCTATCTGCTCTTCTCGGCCTATACTTATATTCGCGCGATCGTCCGCCACGTTCAGCAAATGGCCTATATCGGCCTCGGCGCGACCGAGTTCCGACTGCTGATGGCGCTCTGGCCCTTCGCCGCCCACGCCATGGGAATAGACGAGACCAATGACGTCGGCGTCTCCCGGCTCGACGCCGCCATCCTGATTTTGGCGGGTTTCGCCATTTGCGGCCTCGCCATAAAGGCGCTCACCGACGCGCGCCGCGTCGCGATGGACGAGAGCGGCCGCGGCGTCTGAGCCCGGCCGGCCCGCCGCCGTTTCCTCAAAAAAACGTCCTCTCCCGCTCGAAAGGCTTCGCGCGCCGGCGCGAACGTCGCTATGGACGCGCGCCGAGGAGAGAGGAAAATAGTTTCCGGGCATTTTCTGATTCGCGTCCCGTCGGCGAGCATGTTTTTCCTGCCGGCGAGACGATGCGGATAGAATTGTCTCGCCGGCCGAGACGGGAGAGACGGACCAAGATGAAACTCGCTACGAGAAGCTGGGCTTTGGTCGCGGGCTGCGCGCTCGTCGCCGCGGCAGGCGTGTTCGCTCTGAGCCGGGCCGGCTTTTTCTCGGCGCCGGACCCTTCCTCGCTCTGGTCATGGTCGCTCGACAATTGGGAGACGACAATCGTGGGCGCCTCCGGCGAGCGCTTGCGCATCGCCCATGAGCCGCTCGCCTTGGCGCGCAATCTGGCGCTGATCTCCGTCTCCTTCATCGGCGTCGTGATGGGAACGCCGCGCGTCGTGGAGATCGTCACGCGCTCGGGACGCGACGGCGCCGCAGCGACGGGAGCGCCGGAGGATTTCGCCAAGACGCGGCGGCTGATCGACGGCGAGCTCGGCACGATTCTCACTCTGGTGCGCTCGCATCTCGACAGCAACAAGACCTATTCCGCCGCCCTCGCGAAAGGCCACAAGGAAATCACCGCGACGACGAGCCCGGATCAGATCCGCGCCGCCATCGTGCTGCTGATCGCCGAAAATCAGAAGATGCTGCGCGAGACCGAGGAGCATCAGCGCCAGCTGGAGGACTCGCAGCGGCAGATCACGCAATTGCGCGCCGAGCTGGCCGAGACGCAGGAGCTCAATGTCCGCGACTCGCTGACGCAAGTGTTCACGCGCCGCCATTTCGACGAAACGCTTGCGCGCGAGGCGAAGCTCGCGGCTTCGACGGCGAGCGCCTTGAGCCTCATCATGGCCGACATCGATAATTTCAAGAAGATCAACGACGGCCATGGCCATCTCATCGGCGACGAGGTGCTGAAGAATTTCGCCAGGACGATGGCCAAGCATGTCGAGGAGAAGGACACGGTCGCGCGCTATGGCGGCGAGGAATTCGCGATCATCATGCCCGCCGTCTCCTATGCCGAGGCGAAAATGGCGGCCGAGCGCATTCGCGCCGAATTCGAGACCAAGAAATGGGCGATCAAGGGCGGCGCGCCGATCGGCCGCATCACCGCCTCCTTCGGCGTCGCCCAGCTGGCGCCCAATGAGAACGCCGAGAATCTGATCCAGCGCGCCGACGCCAAGCTCTATGTCTCCAAATCGCGCGGCCGCAACATCGTCACCGTCGACTCCGACCTCGCGCCCCGTTGAATATTTCGACCAGACTGGTAGATTTATCCGGCGAGGCGCGCGAGGCGCTTTTTTCCCACCGAAGGCGACGAGCATGGAGACGAGCCGTTCCGGCGCTCCGGCCGACAGCGCGGCGACGATCGCCGAGCTTTTCTATCTGAAGCCGACCGACACAAAGCCGGTCTCCTACACATTCGAGCCGCCGCCGGGCGCCGGCTGGCAGAGCGGCGAATATTTGCCGCAGCAGACCAGCATCGCCGATGCGCGTCGCCACGCCGCCGACGCCGCCATCGATCGCGAAGGATTCCAGCTCCTCGCGGCGCCGACGATGGTCGAGGATTTCTGGAACGAGGCGCAATTGCGCGCGGTCTATTATCCCGAGACCGAGGCGCTGCTGAAGCGGGCGCTCGGCGCGCGCGAGGTCCATATCTACGACCATACGCTGCGCAAGCGGATGCGCCCCGGCCCGCTGAGCTTTCGGCGCTCCGTCGACGGAACGCCGCGCGAGCCCGTGGGCCGCGCGCATGTCGATCAGACGCTCCAATCCGCGCCCAAACGGCTGCGCGAGATTATGGGAGATGCGGCCGAGCGCTTCTCTCGCCCGCGCTTCGCCATCATCAATGTGTGGCGGCCCTTGTTCGGCCCGGTGGAGGATGCGCCGCTCGCCGTCTGTGACGCCCGCAGCGTCGCGCCCGGCGATCTCGTCGCCTGCGATCTCGTCTTCCGCGACCGGCGCGGCGAGACCTACGCCCTCGCCTATTCGCCGCAGCAGCGCTGGTTCTATTATCCGCGCATGCGCCGCGGCGAGGTCCTGCTGCTCAAATGCTACGATTCCCGCGCCGATGTGGCGCGCTTTTCGCCTCACACCGCCTTCGACGATCCGGCGACGCCGCAGAACGCCCGCCCACGCGAGAGCATAGAGCTGCGCTGCTTCGTCGCTTTCGACGAATGACCCTCGCCGCGCATGCGGCCGAGCCTCGAGGACGAAAAATGAACGATATTCCCTATCGCGCCGCGCTCATCATCGGCGCCGGCCCCGGCGTCGGCGCCTCGCTGGCGCGGCGCTTTTCCGCCGCCGGGCTGAAGGTCGGCGTCGTCGCCCGCGACGCGCAGCGGCTCGCCCCCATTGCGGCGGCGACCGGCGCCGAGGGCTTCGCCGCCGACGCTGCCGATCCCGCCTCGGTCGCGGCGCTGTTCGAGGCGGCGGAGGCGAAGCTCGGAGAGATCGACGTCGTCGTCTACAACGCCGGCGCGCGCATCCGCGGCGCGCTCGCCGAGCTCGATCCAGAGGCGGTGCGGCGCGCCTTCGACGTCAACGCCTTCGGCGGGTTTCTGGTCGCGCGCGAAGCGGCCAAGCGCTTCGAGAAGCTCGGACGCGGCGCGCTCTTCTTCACCGGCGCGACCTCGAGCCTGAAAGCCTATGCGATCTCCGCCCCCTTCGCCATGGGCAAGTTCGCGCTGCGGGCGCTGGCGCAGAGCGCGGCGCGCGAATTGGGGCCGAAGGGCGTGCATGTCGCCCATATCGTCATAGACGGCGTGATTCGCGACGCCGGCCGCGTCGATCCCGCCGATGCGACGCTCGAGCCGGACGCCATCGCCGACGCCTATGTCGATCTCCTGCGCCAAAAGCGCAGCGCCTGGTCCTTCGAGGTCGAGCTACGGCCATGGTGCGAGAAATTTTGACAAAAGCTGAATCTGCGGCGCGACAAAATGTCGCAAAGTGGACCAGGGCGTGTTATCGTGAGCCGTCGACCCAGGGCGAGCGCCCGCTAGGAGCGGCGCGCTCGTCCCCATAACGACGAACGAACAAAATGGGGAAAGCGCTCATGAACACGATTACGGCTATCCTATCGATCGTCGCGACCTGCGCCGCCGTCACTGCCGCGATCACCGCTTTCGCGAATATGTGACTTCGGACAGTCATTGGAGGGCCTGCGAGCGTTCGCTTCTTGCGCAGCCCCGCCTCACTCAGGTCTCGCCGACGCAGATGCGCCGGCGAGGCGCACGGTCGCCTTTCTCGATGGAAGACGTCAGCGGCGGCTGCAGAAGCCGAGCGCGTCCCGACGCGCTTTCAGCGCATCCGGCATTCGCCATCGGCATGCCGGCAGAGCGATCTCCCGCGCTTCGCGGTCACGCGACCGTGACACGAGCAATTCCGCAAAAGTCAGTCGCGCCCGGCTCTCCAAATCGGGAAAGCGATTGTCGTCGAGACCGCCGTCCTCTCCGAGAAGAAGATTCAGCTGCGCCTCGGCCGCTCCGGCGGCGCCGAGATCGATCAGCAGCGTCGCATAGGCGAAGCGCGCCCTCGGGTCATGCCGGAACTGCGCATATCCCGCCAGAAGCAGCGCGACCGCCAACGCGCCGGCTGCCTTCGCCGGATGTCGTCGCGCCGATCCGAAAGCCCGGCGCGACCAATTGGTCGCCGCGTCCCAGACAATGTCGGACCAGCTGCGAAAATCGCGCGCCTTTCCATAGACGAGCGCTCCCTCCATCGCCGCGATCTTTCGCGTCACCGCGCCCTTCGGATCCGCGACGGTCACGATCTTGAACCCGTCTTCGGGCATCGCGTCGAGAATTGCGTTCAACCGCTCCTGAGTCGCCGCGACCTTGCGGGCGAAAGCGACGACCGCGACATAACATCTGAGCCCGGGCGAAAGCTTCAGTTCCCGTCCGACGAGCCAGACGCTGGCGACGGGAAGATCGGCGAGCGTCGCGCGCAGACGCTCGAGTTCGACGGCGCCGAGACCATGATCGGTGAGATCATCGGTCGGCAGGACGTTGGAACGCTCGGCTTCCGCCGCGCTCCTGCGCTGATCCGCCTCCTGCACCGTCTCGACATAGCGGAGGCCCCGTTCGATGTCGCGGCGACCGAGGAAATAGGAGGCGAGAATGCGCGACCCCGGCTCTCGCGCGTCGGGCGACAGCTCCATCGCGCGTTCTATGTCCAGAACGCCGTCATGGTCGCCATCGGCGAGCCGCAGCCTTCCGCGCATGAAGAGCGACGGAGCGTGATCCGGCTGGCGCGACAGAGCCGCTTCGACCAAGGGCCGCGCCCGCTCCCGTCCCTCGGCCTCCTCGATCAGCGCCGCATAGTCGAGCAATCCGCTCTCATCGAGCGCGTCGACGCCGCCGCTATATTCGGATACGCGCTCCGCGAGCTTCTGATGACGCTCGCGCGCCTGCGCCCATTGCTCCCTTATCGCATTCGACCATTTCGCATCGGCCTCGGCGACGAGACGCTCGCGCAGCTCTCCGAGCAGGGCCTCGCCCGCGGAGCGCTGAAGAACCTCGGGAGGCCGCGGCCTCTCGCCGAGCGCCTGCAGCCGATCGGCGACGCAAGGATGTGTGTCCGCCAGCGAGGTCCGACGCGCGAGGACGCGCCGCATCGAAGCGTCGATCTCGGCGGGCGAGATTCGCCGCAGCGCCTGCAGAGAGCGCGCGAAAGGATCGCTCGGCGGCTCGCTATCGGCCCGGGCCTCGCGGAACAAGGCGGGCCAAAATTCGTTCTGGAGATGGTCGTGGAACACGTCCGAAGCCAAAAGCGCATGCGCGCCGACGGCGGCTCCCACGACCTCCGCGCCGGCGCGGTCCGCGTCATATTCATTGGCGCGCGCCAACACGAAGCTATAGGCGTTGAAATAGGGCGCATACCAATTCAGAAAACGCGTGAAGACGCCGCTCATGATGTTCCGTCCGCCGGACAACGCCGCGAGAATGCGCGGCCAGGCTTGGCGGACGCGATAGATCCAATTTCGAAAGCGCGTCTGCCTGCTAGAGAGATGACCGAGCTCGTGGCCCAGGACGAAATCGAATTCCTCGACCGTCACGGCTTCGAGGAAAGGCAGGCCGATGACGAGATGATTGCGCGGTCGACCGAACACGCCGAAGCTCGGAACCTGCATCACCCCGACATTGAAGCTGCCGACATCGACCACGACGCGATGAATGGGCGCCGACATCAGCTTCGCGCGCGCCTCGTCGATCCGCGAGAAAAATCGTGGCGCGGATTGGCGCGTGATCTCGACGCCCTGCGGCGGCTCTATCCGCACAAGCAGCGAACGGCACAGCAGCCAAGCGATCACGGTCGGAATCAAAGCGAATTTGATGATAACAAGGTGATTATGCGCGAAAGCATCGTAGAACAGCAGCAGGCCCGCGCCGGCCGAAAGCAGCAGGATCGCGGCGATGAAGGCGAAGCCGAGCGTCGCCAGCAGGAAGACGCGGATGCGATAGGCGCGCGGGTTGCGCTCGGCCAATCGCTCGCAAGCGAAGACGAGCTTCTCGAATTTGAGCAAATCATGCATGAAAAAACGCTTCGGAAACGGGTTGCCGCATGGGCCGCTCGCCGAAATGGCCTCCGGCGTCGTCGCCCTGGCCCCGAGACTAGCCGAGCCGAGGCGATTTACAACCTCGATCTCTAGGGAATCTCTTCCACATCCGCGAGCCAGGCGGCGGCGCTGGAATCGCTGGGCGCGCGCCAGTCGCCGCGCGGCGACAGCGAGCCGCCAGAGCTGACCTTCGGCCCATTGGGCAGAGCCGAGCGCTTGAACTGGCTCGTCGCGAAGAAGCGGCGCACGAAGACGCCGAGCCAATGCTTGATCTCCTCGACGTCATAGGCGCGCCGCTTCTCCGCCGGAATATCGGCGGGCCAGCGCCCCGCCGCGGCGTCGCCCCATGCGTGAAAGGCCAGAAAAGCCGTCTTCGACGGCGCAAAACCATAACGCGTCGTGTAGAAGAGATTGAAATCCTGCAGCGCGTAAGGGCCGACGACATCTTCCGTGCGCTGCACGCTCGCGCCCGGCACCAGCTCCGGCGAAATCTCCGTGTCGAGAATGTCGCGCAGCACGGCGACCGTCTCGGCGCCGAAATGGGCGTCGCGCGCGCACCAGCGAATGAGATGCTGGATCAATGTCTTCGGCACTGAGGCGTTGACATTGTAATGCGACATTTGATCGCCGACGCCATAAGTGCACCAGCCGAGCGCGATCTCCGAGAGATCGCCTGTGCCCAGCACCAGCGCGTCGTGCCGATTGGCGAGGCGGAACAGCAGAGAGGTCCGCGCGCCGGCCTGCACATTCTCGTATGTCGTGTCATAGACCGGCTCGCCGCGCGCGGCAGGATGGCCGATGTCCTCGAGCATCTGCCGGCAGGCGGCCGTCACATCGATCTCCTGGGCCGAGACGCCGAGCGCGCGCATCAGCCGCCAGGCGTTGGCCTTGGTGCGGTCGGTGGTGGCGAAGGCCGGCAGCGTGAAGGCGAGAATATTCTCGCGCGGCAGGCCCAGCGCATCGAAGGCGGTGACGGCGACGAGCAGCGCATGCGTGGAATCGAGCCCGCCCGAAACGCCGATGACGAGGCGCTGAAAATTCGCCGCCGCGAGCCGCTGGCGCAGACCGTGCGACTGAATATTGAAGGCCTCGAAGCACAATTCCGCGAGGCGCGCTTCGTCGTCCGGCGCGAAGGGAAAGCGCGCGACCTCGCGCAGCAGGCCAAGATTTTTGTCGCGCGGCGCGTGAAGCTCGAAGGCGATGCGGCGAAAGCTGGTCGCGCCCGCTTCTATGTCCGCGCAATCGCCGAAAGTGACTTGGCGCATGCGCTCGGCGGCGAGCCTCCCTAAGTCGATGTCGGCGAGAATGAGCTGCGGCTCATCGGCGAAGCGCTTCGCCTTGGCGAGCAGCGCGCCATTCTCATGGATCATCGCCTCGCCGTCCCAGGCGAGATCGGTGGTCGACTCCCCCTGCCCCGCGGCCGAATAGAGATAGGCCGCGAGGCAGCGGGCCGAATGGGCCGAGCACAGCGTCGCGCGATAATCGGATTTGCCGACAATGGCGTTGCTGGCCGAGAGATTGAGCAGCACGGTCGCGCCGGCCAGCGCCGCACGCGTCGAGGGCGGGATCGGAACCCAGACGTCCTCGCAAATTTCCGTATGGATCACGAGGCCAGGAAAATCGCTCGCCTCCAGCAGAATGTCGGAGCCGAAAGGCGCGGTCTGGCCGGCGATCTCCATCTCCTCGCCGGCGATGAAGGCGCCGGAGGCGAAATGGCGCTTCTCGTAGAACTCGCGATAATTGGGCAGATAGATTTTCGGCGTGACGGCGAGAATCTCGCCGCGCCGCAGGATCACCGCGCAATTATAGAGGCGCCCGCGCCAGCGCAGCGGCGCGCCCACCGCGATCAGCGGCTGCAATGCGCGGCTCGCCTCCAGCAATCGCCCGATCGCCGCTTCCACCGCGTCCAGCAGCGCCGTCTGATGCAGGAGGTCGTCGATGGCGTAGGAGCTGAGTCCGAGCTCGGGAAAAAGAACCAGCGACGCGCCTTTGGCGTCCGCCTCACGGGCCATTTCGATCGTGCGTGCGACATTGAAAGCGGGATCGGCGACGCGCGTGCGCGGACCGGCCACGGCGACGCGAACGAAGCCATGCGAATGGAGCGAAAAGAAAGGATGCGTCATGCGCGCGATTATAGGGCCGCGGCGGCCATGGCGTGAAGCCGCGGCGGCGCGCCTAATTCACGGAGATTGTTTCGGTGAGATTATTTCGACCAAGCGTCCAGAGCGTCGGCGAAGACGCGCTCGCCGCCGGGGCCCTTCTCCAGCGAGATCGTCGCCGCGCGGCCGTCCTCGAGCTGCATCGGCAGATCGAGCACCATGGGCGCGCGCAACAGCACGACATTGCGGGCCTCGCGATTGCCGCGCAGCAGGCCGATGAGAAAAGCGTTGTCGGTGATCGGCACGGGAACGCCCGCCACCTGCTCGCCCGACTGCGCCTCCGGCCGCCGCATCTGGATCGGGCCGATCGCCTTTATGCGCTTCAGCTCATTGCCCGGTCCGAGATTGAACGACAGATTCACCGTATGCGAGGCCGAGAGCGTCGGATCGAGATTCTTCTGGATGACGATCGTCGTCTTCAGCTTGGCGGTCGGAAAATCGATCTCGCCGCGGATCGCCGGCGAGACCGGCTGGCCGGGGCCGGCCGGTATGCTGTCCAGCCGCCAGACGACCGTGCCGGGGAAAGTCTTGACCTTGGCGGCCTCCTCCGGCGCGGCGACCCAGAGCTCGGCCTTTTGAGCGACGGCGACCGGCTGGCTGCGCTGCTCGGAGGGCGCGCGCGAGGGCGACGGCGGCGTCGCATCACTGTCGCCGCCGATGCGATCGGCCAGCTTGCCGCCTTCGCCGCTCTCCACGGGGGTGGGCTCCGGCTGCAGCTTGGCGAGATCCTCCGGCCGCTCGCGGAATTGCAGCGCCAGAACCGCGACCAGCGCCACCACGGCGGCGAGAACGCCGCCGATGACGATGACGCGGCGCGAGACGCTGGCGGCGGGCTCCGGCAGAGGCGGAAGCGGCGCCGGCGGCCGCTGCGGCTGCGTCGGAGCCTCCTCCGCCGGGGCAGGCTTATCGACAGGCGCGGGCTTCTCGGCGCGAGGCGCTTTCTCGACCGGGGCGGGTCTTTCCGTCGGCGGCTCGACGGCGGCCGGCTCCGCCGCGTCAGACTCGCTTTTGGCCGGCTCCTTCGTCTCCGGCTCGGGAGCGCGCTTCTCCTTGGGCGCCGGAGCGGCGATCGGCTCCCGACCGTTCTGCTGCTCGCGCACGACCTCGAGCTCGAGGCGCGCGATGGCCTCGTCCAGCGCGCGGCCTTCGGCGTCTATGTCCTCCTCGGCGACGGGAGGCTGAATGCTGCGAAGCTGGTTGAACAGCGCCTTGCGGGCTCGTTCATAGACCGCCTGCCGCGATTCCGGCGCGGATTGCGGAAGAGCGGCGACCGCGCGGGCGAGCAGCGAATAATAGTCGGCCATGGGGCTTCTAAGACCACCTCGGACGATTCTCGTCAATCCTCGAAAGGATTACGCACCAGAATCGTGTCATCGCGCTCGGGGCTGGTGGAGAGGAGCGCGACCGGAGCGCCGATCAATTCCTCGATGCGGCGCACATATTTGATCGCCTGCGCCGGGAGATCGGCCCAGGAGCGGGCGCCGCCCGTCGTTCCCTGCCATCCCTCGATCGTCTCATAGACGGGCTCGACCCGCGCCTGCGCCGATTGCGAGGCCGGCAGGCGATCGATGCGGACGCCGTCCAGAAGATAATGGGTGCACACTTCGATCTTCTCGAGACCGTCGAGAATATCGAGCTTGGTCAAGGCGATGCCGTCTATGCCGGAGGTCTTCACGGCCTGGCGCGTCAGCACCGCGTCGAACCAGCCGCAGCGCCGCCGACGGCCGGTGTTGGTGCCGAACTCATGGCCGCGATCGCCGATCAGCGTGCCGATCTCGTCATGCAGCTCGGTGGGGAAAGGCCCGCCGCCGACGCGCGTCGTATAGGCTTTGGCGATTCCGAGCACATAACCGATCGCCCCCGGCCCGAGGCCGGAGCCGCTGGCCGCCGAGGCGGAGACCGTGTTGGAGGAGGTCACATAGGGATAGGTGCCGTGATCGACGTCCAGCAGCACGCCCTGCGCGCCCTCGAACAATATGCGCTTGCCGGCGCGGCGGAGATCCTCGAGCAGCTCCCACACCGCATCCATGTAAGGCAGAACCTTGGGCGCGACGGAGAGCAGCTCGTCGCGAACGGTCGCCGGCTCGATCTCCGCCAAGCCGAGTCCACGCCGCAACGGATTGTGATGGGCGAGCAAGCGGATGATTTTTTCGTCCAGCGCGTCCGGCTCGGCGAGGTCCATCAGCCGCACCGAGCGGCGCCCGACCTTGTCCTCATAGGCGGGGCCGATGCCGCGCTTGGTGGTGCCGATCTTCACGCCATTGCCGGCAGCCTCCTCGCGATAGGCGTCCAGCTCGCGGTGGAGGGAGAGAATGAGCGGGGCGTTCTCGGCGATCTTGAAATTCTCGGGGCCGATCTCGACGCCCTGCTCGCGCAGACGCTCGATCTCGCCGACGAGAAAATGCGGATCGACGACGACGCCATTGCCGATGACCGAGAGCTTGCCCGGCCGCACAATGCCCGAGGGCAGCAGCGCGAGCTTATAGGTCACGCCATTGATGACGAGCGTATGGCCGGCGTTGTGGCCGCCCTGGAAGCGCACCACCACATCGGCCTCGAGCGAGAGCCAATCGACGATCTTGCCCTTGCCTTCGTCGCCCCATTGGGCGCCGACCACGACCACATTCGCCATGGCGCTTCAGTCTGCTTTCTGCGTGAGCCCAAGAAAAAGCCCCGGCGGGTAACGCCAGGGCTCGTTACGGCAGTCGTTTAGCGCAATTCGCGAAAAGCGTCAAAGGGCCCGTCCCTTGCGCGGTCGACGCTCAGGACGGGGCGCCGGCCTCGTACCATTTCCGCGAGCGCCGCACGATATGGACGACGGAGAGCATGACGGGAACCTCGACGAGCACGCCGACGACGGTCGCGAGCGCGGCGCCCGATTGGAAACCGAAGAGGGCAATCGCCGTCGCGACGGCGAGCTCGAAGAAATTGCTGGCGCCGATCAGAGCGGAAGGTCCGGCGACGCGCCATTCGACGCCGAGGCGGCGATTGACGAGATAGGCGAGGCCGGCGTTGAAATACACCTGGATCAGAATCGGCGTTGCCAATAGCGCAATGACCAGCGGCTGCCGCACGATCTCTTCGCCCTGCAAACCGAACAGAATGACCAGCGTGAGCAGCAGAGCGGCGAGCGAGAGCGGGCCGAGCGCGCGCAGCGTCGCGGCCAGCGCCGCCGCGCCGCCCGTCTTCAGCAGCGAACGCCGCCAGAGCTGCGCGGCGATCACCGGCGCGACGATATAGAGCGCGACCGACAGCAGCAGCGTGCCCCATGGGACGGCAATGGACGACAAGCCGAGCAGCAGAGCGACCAGCGGCGCGAAGGCGACGATCATGATCGTGTCGTTGAGCGCGACCTGCGAAAGCGTGAAATGCGGCTCGCCGTCGACGAGGTTGGACCACACGAACACCATGGCCGTGCAAGGCGCCGCAGCCAGCAGAACGAGGCCGGCGATATAGGCGTCGATCTGATCGGCCGGCAGATAAGGCCGGAACAGATGCGCGATGAACAGCCAGCCGAGCAGCGCCATCGAGAAGGGCTTCACCAGCCAATTGACCCCGACCGTGACGGCGACGCCACGCCAATGCGCACGCACCTCGGCCAGCGCCGCGAGGTCGACCTTCAGCAGCATGGGGACGATCATCAGCCACACGAGCGCCGCGACCGGGAGATTCACTTGCGCGATCGTCGCCTCTCCAATCGCGTGAAAGACGACGGGCGCCGCCTGGCCGAGCGCGACGCCGACGATGATGCAGAGGCCGACCCATAGGGTCAGATAGCGCTCGAAAACGCCCATGGCGGGCGCAGCGGGCGCTTCGCTACGATCAGGCCCCGTGGCGGCCCGAGCTGCGCGCAATTCCATCGGCGTTCCTTTCGTCGAGAATATCGTAGGGCTTTTGCGACCCGGCCTGCGGGCGCATCATGTCGTCGCCGCGCGCCGACCTTCGGAATCGACGACGAGCTCGCCGTCCTCCTTGCGGAACGCACCGCGTTGCGGCCGCGGCAGAATATCCAGAACCGCCTCCGACGGACGGCACAGCCTCACGCCCTCGCAAGTGACGACGATCGGACGATTGATGAGGATCGGATGCGCCATCATCGCATCGAGCAATTGCTCGTCGGTCAGCGTCGGATCGCCGAGTCCGAGCTCGTGAAAGGGCGCGCCCTTCTCGCGCAGCAGCGCCCGCGTCGATATTCCCATTCGCGCGATGAGCTGCGTCAGCAGCGCGCGCGTCGGCGGCGTCTTCAAATATTCGATCACATGCGGCTCGATGCCGGCGTTGCGGATGAGGCCGAGCGTGTTGCGCGACGTTCCGCAATCGGGATTGTGATAGACGATCACATCGGTCGCGCTCATGCCGGCTCCTTCGCGCCGCAGCACGGCGCCTTCGCGGGAAGCTCCGGCTTCGGCGGACAGCATTCGCCTTGCGGCGTCGTCGGCGCGCAGCAGGCTTTCGCCTCGCTCTCGAGCGCGTCCAGCGCCGGATCGCCGCCATAGACCGGACTCTCGCCCGTCGTGAGGAAGGTCTCCCACATCAGCCCTTGCGGATCGGCGATCCAGGACTTTTCCGACTGCGCATAGCAGCAGGTGGTGGCGCCCTCTTCGTAGATGCGCCCGCCGGCCTGCTTCAGGCGTCCATAGACCTCTTGCAGCTCATCCGTGGTTTCGACCTGAATGCCGAGATGCTCCAATCCGAGGCTCGATCCGCCGCGCGCCGAAATGGCGAAATTCACGCGTGGATCGTCGAGCATCCATTTGGCGTAATCGGGCTTTGCAACCGTCGGCGCGGCGCCGAACAGCGCGCTGTAGAAATGGATGGATCGGGGCAAATCGTCGACGGACACATGCAGATGCAGGCGCTTCATGGAACCCTCTCGGTTTGGCAGGTCGTCTCGGCCTCCGGGACGCAGCAAGCGGCGGCGTCGCCCTTGCAGCAATTTTCCGTCAGATAGGCGAGCAGCGCGTTCATGACGGGATAGGCGGCCGAATAGATCAGCGAGCGCCCGTCGCGACGGAAGGTCACGAGATCGGCGTGCTTGAGCTGATTGAGGTGGAAGGACAGCGTGGTTGAAGGAAGCCCCAGCCGCTCGCTGATCCGCCCCGCGGGAAGCCCCTCGGGACCGGCCTGCATCAGCAGCCGGAAAATATCGAGCCGAGACTCGTGGGCGAGCGCCACGAGCGCCGTGATGGCGTCATTTTTTTCCATAGTTCCAATATATTTGAACTATGGAGGACGTCAAGGCCGAGCGCGTCCGCCCTCGTCTCTAATTATGAGGACCCGCCGACGCGCGCGCGGCGGCGTCGATAATCGGCGACCGCACGCGCGATCGGATGCCGCCCGAACGCCAGCTCGGCGATGGGGGCCACGAAGATCGCAGGCGCGCCGCCGCCGACCTCGACTTGGCACATGAGGCCGAAAGCGTCGCCGGCGTCGAATACATTGGTCACAGTGCATCGCCGGTCTGCGCCGCGACGCCGCGCGGCGGCGATCGACAGAGCCAATGATCGTCGCGGATGCGCCATGAGCGGCAGGCAAGGTCGAAGCGCGTCGATCAGTCCGCGAGTCTCGGCCGCGCGCGCCCGGTCGACGTCGCCAGGCTCCCTATCTCGAGCAATATTGGTCATGTCGAAATCTGCTCGCATGAATGTCGCTGAGGACATTTGAATAAATGGGACGACGCTTACGGCTGTCGGACGCGGCGCTCGACGAGCAATCGCTCTTCCTTCACCGAGACGCGCGTCATCATCATCGGAGCTTGCGCCCTGCTCTACCGCCGCATACGCCAATGAACGAGGAATATATAATAGAAATAACTTCATGCAAGCAAAACGCAGAACATGGCCGTCTTTAATTTCTATACGTATAGATGATATACGCTCACAATACATACAAGTGAATACGCAATATCGCTCATCTCCCGGCTATTTCCCCGCGGCCTGCGTCTTCCACGGATCGGAGAAGCGCGGCGAGGTGAGCAGAGTCTCGTCGGTGAGCGCCTTCAGAAAGGCGAGCAGATCGGCCTTCTCCTGCGGCGTGAGATCGATCTTCACAATCAGCGGACTCTTCAACGGATTGGCCGCGCCGTCGCCGGCGTTGGCGCCGCTCGCGATCTTCCGGCCGCCGCGCGCATAGATGTCGATGACCTCCTCGAGCGTCGCGACCGTTCCGTCATGCATATAAGGACCCGTCACCGCTATGTTGCGCAGACTCGGCGCACGGAACTTGCCCATATCGTCCGGGTCTTGCGTTATGTCGTAGAGGCCGCGATTGGGCTCTGGATAGGCGCCCTTTCCATCGATGTCGTAGAGCCCGGTGTTGTGGAACGGCGTCTCCGCCTCGCGCGTCTTGGCGTGCACGAATTGATCGTCGAGATTGACGCTGCCATGGCAGTGATGACATTCCGCCTTCTCGCCGAAATAGAGATCGTGCCCGCGCTGCTCCGCCTCCGTCAGCTTGATCTTGCCTTGCAGATATTGGTCGTAGCGGCTGTCGAAGGAGACAACGCCGCGCTGAAAGGCCGAGATCGCCTTGATGATCGTCTCGAAGGAGATTTGCTCGGCCGGCTTCTTCTCTGGAAATGCGGCGGCGAACCATTTCTTATAATCCGCGTCGTTGCGGAAGCGCGCGACGATCTCCGCCTTATTGGCGTCATTGACGCCCATCTCGATCGGCCGCTCGCCATAGAGCGGATTTTCCATCTGGCGCTCGAGCGTCACCAGCGCCGGATTGGCCCAGGTGAGCGTCGCATGCCAGCCGGAATTGACGATCGACGGCGCATTGCGCGGCGTCTTGTCGCCGGTCGAGCCGACGCTGACGACGCGCCCATCGGTGAAGGCGCGCTCCTGCAAATGACAGGAGGAGCAGGAGAGGGTTCCATTGCCCGAGACGCGCTTGTCGAAGAACAGGCGCCGTCCGAGCTGAAACTTCTCCTCCGACATGGGATTGTCGGCGGGCGTGCGCGGCGGCGGAACATATTTGGGAAGCTCCCATTTCCATTCCGTCGTCTCGGCGGTCGCGGCGCAAGCCGTCGCGACGGCGAGCATCGACCCGAGGAGCGCCGCCCGGCTCACTGCTTCGCGCCCACGATTTTCGCCGGCGTCGAGGCGCCGACCTTGAAAATCGGCGAGACGCCGGGCTTGGTCTGCTTGCCGGCGTCGCCGGCGCCCGCTGCGCTGTCGCCGAGATTGAGGCCGAGCGCTGCGAAAACGGCGGAACATTCGGGATCGTCGAGCGCGCCCATGCAGCCGACCGCGCCGCCCTTGTCGGCCGCGAGGTCGGAATTCGCGAGCAGGCGGGTCAAATCGAGCTCGACGCGCTGCGTCTTGGCGTCGAAGCGATCGAGCGTCACCGAGAAACGGTTCTCATGCGCGCAGGAGACGATCTCGCCGGTCGCCGGATTGCCCTTGCAGGCGGTGGAGCCGATATGCACCATCCAGGTCCGCGCCTTGGAGCCATCGGCCTTGATGACGGGCGTCTCCGGGTCGAACTCGAAAGTCACGAAGCGGCGGCCGGCCTGCCAGTTCCACGCCATGCCGACGACATCGAGCGGAGCCGGCGCGGTCTCGACATTGGAGTGATTGATCGCGACGGGCTTGCCGTCGACGATCGTCTCCACTGGCGCGCCGACCGAGAATTCGAGGCCCACATAGGCGCCGGCCGGCGCGCTGCCGACGATGCGGGCGTTCTTGGCCGGATTGCCCGGCGTGCAAGGATTATTGCCGCCGCGCGCATCTTTGAAATCGAGCAGAGCCACGTCGCCATATTGCCATTCGCTCTGCTCCAGCGACACCGGCGTGCGCTTGCCCTTGGCGTCGATCAGCTTGAAGCCGTAGACATAGAAACGCGCATCATGGAGCTTGGCGGCGAGATGGCTCGTCCCGAGATTGGCGAGCGGCGCGCCGCAGCCGACCTCCTTGCCGTCGTCGACCAACGCGAAGGCGATCGAGACCGGCTTCGTCTCGCCGGAAGCGGCGAGCGCCGGCCCGGAAACGCCGCAAAAATAGCCGGCCGTCACGGCCGCAAATCCGAGCTTTCGCAAATTCCGCATCTCGACTTCCTCCATCTATCGGCCGGACTCCGCCGACCGCGAACTCTCGAGGGACTCGCCTACCTCATAGGACGCGCGAGACGGCAAAAAGGGAATGTCGGGACGAAAGATTTTTTGCGGCCGGCGCAAATCTCCCGTCCTGACGCGTCCGCCGATCAGAATTCGACGCGCAGCGAGCCGAGGAAGGTGCGCGGGGCGCCGGTCTTGATATAGATGCGGTCAAGCGAAGAAGGATAATAGACCGCGTCGGTAATGTTCTTCACATTGAGCTGCGCCGTCACATTGACGCCGTCGATCTTCATCGTATAGGCAATCATGCCGTTGAGCAGCGTGTAGCCGGGCAGCACATAGGAATTGGCGTTATCACCGAGGGCGCTACTCGTCACGGCGAGGCCAGCGCCGAGACTCAGCCCTTTAAAGGCGCCATCGGCGTCGTATTTCACCCAGAGATTGCCATAGTTACGTGGGCTCGAAGCCAGCACCTTGCCGGGCGCCGCGAGCTGGCTGTTGTATACGACGAGCGCATTCGCCGCCGAACCTTCGAGCGTGCGCACATCATCGTGAGTATAATTGGCGATCACGCTCCAATTATCGTCGATACGGCCGGTGAGATCGAACTCGAAGCCTTGGCTGCGCGCCTTGCCGATCAGCGTGGAATAAGTGGGATTATTGGGGTCCGGCGTCGGAACATTCGTCTTGGTTATGTCGAAATAGGCTAGGGTCAACGTCAGCCGCTTGTCCAGGAGTTCCGCCTTGGCGCCCGCCTCCCATATCTCGCCATGTTGCGGCGGCTGTGGCAAGCTGTAATTGGTGGTGTTGTTGGAGCCGAAGGACTGCGCATAATTGCCGTAGACGGACATCCAGGGCTGCGGTTGATAGACCACTCCGACGCGCGGGCTGAAAGCCGACGTGTTGGCGACCTTGTAATTGACGTAGCCGCTCCACCAATTAGCGTTATAGCCGCCGGACGAGCCCACGGCGTTCCAATCGTAGCGCCCGCCGAGCAGAACGTGGACGCTGTCGTCCAGAAAGGAGATCATGTCCTGTCCATAGACGCCCGTCCATTGCTCGCCGGAATGCGCATAGCCTCCGCCCCTGGGAACGTCGAGCGTCCAATAATTCGGCGCATATATGTTGATGGCGCTGATCGGCGTGATGATCTGGCTCTTCATGCCCCAATAATTGCTGAAATAGTCGAAGCCGAGCAGAATCGAATGTGATAGCGGCCCGGTCTCGAGCTTGCCTTTGAGATCCAGGTTAGTGGCGAGCGTATTATCCGTATTGCCGGGGAAATAGACATAGGCGCGGCTCAACACCCCGGTGACCTGATTGAAGGCGGAGCCCGACACATTGCCGTTGGTCGTGCCGAGGCTCGTGTAGCTCAGGCGATTGGTGAGGCTCCAATCCTTCGCAAAATCGTAGGTCCAATCATAGGCGATGCGTTTCTTGTCGAAATGATCTTTGAGATTGGTCGTCAGATAGGGCGCGGAGAGATAACGGCTGATCGGAACATTCGCCGGACGATCGTAAACTGCGGGCAGCAGCTCATAATCGTCCACCCAGGTCCTGTTCTGATACTCGAAATCGACATTGATGCGAAATTGCTCGGTCGGCCGAAAGCTGATCGTCGGCGCCACGAAGAAATTGCGGTCGGTCACAAAGTCGCGATAGGAATCCGCGCGATAGAATTCGGCGTTGACGCGGTAGAGAACGGATTTGTCCACCGTCACCGGCCCTGTCGCGTCGACCGTCGTTCGCGTGCCGCCAAAGGATTTGATCTGCTCTTGTACGGAGTAATAAGGCGTCTCCAATGGACGCTTGACGACAAGGTCGACGAGTCCGCCCGGCTCGCTGCGGCCGAAGAGCATGGCGGCGGGTCCCTTCAGCACCTCGATCGATTGCAGATTCACGGTGTCGAGATTTCGTGATCTCAGCTCGATCAGCCCGTTCTTGTAAGTGCTGTTGAGCGTGGAAAAACCGCGCACCTTGAGAATATCCAACACATTGGGAGCCGCCGTCACGCCGCTGACATTAGAGAGCAGCGCGTCGCCGACCGAAATCGCCTGCTGATCGTCCATCGTCTGGCGCGTCACCACCTCGATGGCGATCGGCGTCTTCAACAGCGGCGTGTCGGTCTTCAGAGTCGCCGGCGCGCTCGCGGCGTTATAGCCGGTATAGCGATCGCCCGGCCCCGGCCCCGGCGCCGCGCGGCCGCCACTCCGCGCGCCGTCCTTGCGCCCAGTCTGCGCGCCAATGTCGATCGGCGGCAGCGCCGCTGCGCCGCTGGCGTCGTTCTGCGTCGCGGCGTCGTTCTGCGTCGCGGCGTCGTTCTGCGCCAGCACGATCGACACCGCCTGCCCGTCGCGCGAGAATTCGTAAGTGAGGCCGGTGCCTGCCAGCAGCGCGCCGAGCGCCTCGCGCACGGAATATTTGCCGGAGAGCCCCGGCGTCATGCGCCCATGGGTGAGGCGCGCGTCGTAGAGCACATGGAGATCGTTCTCATCGGCGATGACATTCAGCGCCGAGGCCACCGAGCCCGCGGGAATGCGATAGCTCTGGATCGCGCCCGAGCGCTCCTGCGGCGCGATTGCGGCCTGCGCTGGAGAATCCGAGACTCCTGCTCCCGTCAACAAGGCGCCGAACGCCGCCGCCGCGACCGCCGAACCCATATTCGCTTCACCTCGCCGCTCGCCGCGCGCCGACTTCCTCGCCATGTCTCCGCATCTCCGTAACGATCATCCGCCTCGGGGCGCTGAAATGCCCCCGTCTTGCTGGACGCGGTCGATGCGGAAAACGAAACGTCGCGGAGCAATTTTTTTTCGCGCGAGGCGAAAAACGCCTCAGCCGTGGAGCAGGATCAGATAGTCGGTGACGTGAATGGCGCGCAGGCCGAGAAAGGCCTCGATCTCGCGCAGCGCCTGGGCGGGATTCTCGGCGTCGAAAACGCCGGTCACGCGCCGCGCGCAGCTCGCTTCGCCGATGCAATAGACATAGCCGCGCCGGTGTCGGCCGAGCGCCGTGAGCACTTCGCCGAGCGGCTTGTTCTCGAAGATCAGCCTGCCGCGCCGCCAGGCCGTGGCGCGCTTGACGTCGACGGCTTCGGGCCGCGCCGCGCGCTCGGCGGAAAAGGCGCTCTGCGCGCCCTCCCCCACCGTCACAGAATCCTCGCCGCTCGCGACCGCGACGCTGTGCTCGGTGACGGTGACGCGGGCCTCGCCCTTGTCGAGCGCGATGTCGAAGGCCGTGCCCAGCGCCGTCACCGAGCCGCCGGCCGCCTCCACGACGAAGGGCCGCGCGGCGTCCGGCGCGACCTGGAACCAGGCTTCGCCCTCGAGCAACGTCAGCCGCCGACGGCCGGGCTCGAAATGCAGCGCAATGGCCGAACTCGCGTCGAGCTCCACGCGCGAGCCGTCCTCCAGCGTCACGCTCTTGCGGTCGCCGACGCCGGCGTAGAGGTCCGAGCGAAGCCAGGTCGCGAGATCGCCGAAGCCGATCGCCATGGCGAGACAGAGCGCGACGGCCATCGTCGCCGCGCCGGCCAGCGAGGCCCGGCGGCGGGGAGCGGCGCGCGGCGGCTCGGGACGCCGGCTCGGCGCGAGGCTCTCCACGAAGCCGCACATGTTCGCCATATCGTCGAAGGCCGCGGCATTGGCGGGGTCGGCCGCGCGCCAGGCGTCGAATTCGGCCTTTTCGACGGCCGATAGCGCGCCGGCCCGCATCCGTATCCACCAATTGACGGCGGCGACGCGCGGGCTGTCGTGATCGAAACCGTCACTATAGTCGGTCATTGGTCATGGCCATCGATCGGCGCGGCTCCTCCGCCGGCTGCTGTCTCATAAGACGCGCCGGAACGGAAAACGAAACCGGAGCGCCAAAATAAATCAATCGAGCGCCGCCCGGCAGCGCAGCAGAGCGAGCCGCAAATGCCGGCGCGCCATCGTCTCGGAAATGCCGAGCCGCCGCGCCGCCTCGTTCAGGGAGACGCCTTCGTGCATCACCATCACGCAGACCTCCCGACAGCGGGGCGGCAGCGCCTCGATCGTCTCCAGCACGATGCGCGCCTCGAGGCGGCGATCGAGCGATTCTTCCGGCGTCGCCGCGTCCGAGGGCGCTTCGACGGGCGGATCGCCGAAATCGAGATAGCGAGTCTCGGTCTTGCGGCGACGGGCGAAATCCCTGGTGAGATTGACGGCGATCTGCTTCAGGAAGGCGGTCGAATCGGCGACGCTCTCGAAACGGTCGTGGCGGAGCGCGCGCACGAAGGTCTCCTGCAGCAGATCGGAGGCCTCCTCGCGCCCGACCCGGCGCGTCAGAAAAGCGAGCAGGCCGCGCTTGTTGCGGAGGAAAAGCTCGCGGAACGACAAGAATTTGCTGTCCGACATGCGCGGCGTCCGAATGCGTGCGGAAGGATTGGCGGCGGGAAGAGCGCGGCGCCGTCGCGTCGAGCGGCGCGATCAGGCGCCGAGCGGCGGCGCGCGCGACGACCAGGACCAGCGCCAGCCGGACCGGCGGCGAGCCGGAGCCTCGACCGCCCGCGACGCCGCGGCGGCGGGCGGCGCATGGGGCAGAGCCGCGCCGAGCCGAATGGGCGCGACAATGGCGTCCGCCGCGCCTCCGCCGCAGACGGCGGGGCAAGAGTCGCAACGCTGGCCCCCGCCCGTATGACCGCCGTGGGCGTCGGCGACGTCATGAGCCGCCTCGATGGCGGCGGAACGGCAGAGCCGGTCCGACGAGGAGAGCGACGCGGAGCCGCCGAAGCTCGACGCGTCGGGACGCGCGATGGCGATCGCCTGCGCGAGAAAAAGCGCGACGATCCCGCTCAGCGCGAGCATGCGCGCCAGCCGTCCCCAAATCGCCCATAGCTTCGCCATGCCGAAAAGGGTCCATGATCGGCGGACGGCCGTCAAGACCCGGGTTCGGAGCGCGCAGGCCGGCGGCGCCGCGATCACACGTCGCTCAGCCCTTCGGCCGGCAAATCCTCCGCGCCCAGCGCGACGAAGCGATCGACCAGCCAGGAGGCGGCCGGCCCCGGCGGAGCCTCGCGCCGCCAAATGCACGAGAAGCGATAAATTCCGCCCCGATGATCCGACATGGCCAGCCGCACGAGCGCGCCCGACGCCAGATCGCCCGCGACCATTTGCAGAGGCATGTTGCCCCAGCCGACGCCCTCGCGCAGCAGGGCGTGCTTCGCGCCGAGATCGGCGAGACGCCAGCTGCGCGGGCTCACCACCGAGAAATCGCGTCCCTCGGTGAAGCGCGAGCGATCCGTGAGCACGAGCTGCGTATGCTCGCGCGCGGCGCCGGGCGGGATGCGCGCCATGCGCCCCAGAGGATGATCGGGAGCCGCCACCGGGATCAGCGCGACCGATCCGGCCGCTATGCTCTCTATCCCCTCGACGCCGAGCGCGAGCGGACCGGACACGCCGATCATCGCCTCCCCGCCCTGCACCATCGCCGTGACCGCGCCGAGCGCCTCCACATGCAGCCGCAGCTGCACGGTCGGAAATCGCCCCGCGAATTCCCGCAGCACGGTCCCCACCCGCTCCGTCGGCAGCATCACATCGACGGCGAGATCGACCTCCGCCTCCAGCCCCTCGAGCAGGCCCTTGACCTTGGCGCGCAAATCCTCGACGCCGCGCGAGATCGCCCGCGCCTCCGCCAGCAGCGCGCGCCCGGCCACGGTGAGCCGCGGCTTGCGCGTTCCCTCGCGCTCGAACAGCTCTATGCCGAGCTGCGCCTCGAGATTGGCGATTCCATAGCTGATCACCGAGACGGCGCGATTCAGCCGCCGCGCCGCGCCGGCGAAGCTGCCGGCGTCGACAATGGCCAGGAAGATGGTCAGCTGGTCGAGGCTGGGCGCGCCCGGATTGCTCACTTTTCAACTTTCTCGAACAGTTCGACCAAAATTATCCGACTGATCAGAAGGGCGCGCAACTCTTAAATCCGTCTCCATCGACAGCGACCGATGTCGCGACAGGAGATTTGCAATGATCGAACTGAGACCTTTCGACAGCCTCGGCGGCGCCGATCACGGCTGGCTCGACGCCAAGCATCATTTCTCATTCGCCGACTATCACGACGCCAGACGGATGCATTGGGGCGATCTGCGCGTCTGGAACGACGACACGATCGCGCCGCACACGGGCTTTCCCACGCATCCGCATCGCGACATGGAGATCGTCACCTATGTCCGCGAGGGCGCGATCACGCATCAGGACAGCCTCGGCAACAAGGGCCGCACCGAGGCCGGCGACGTGCAGGTGATGAGCGCGGGCTCCGGCATCGCGCATTCCGAATATAATCTCGAGAATGAGCCGACCCGGATCTTTCAGATCTGGATCCTGCCGACGACGCGCGGCGGCGCCCCCGCCTGGGGCTCCCGTCCCTTCCCCAAAGGCGATCGCTCGGGGCGCTTCGTCACCCTCGCCTCCGGCTTCGACAATGACGGCGACGCGCTGCCGATCCGCACAGCCGCGCGCGTCGTCGGCGCGACGCTGCGGGCCGGCGAGACGGCGGAATATGCGCTCGGCCGCGCGCGCAAAGCCTATCTCGTGCCGGCTGTCGGCGCCGTGCGGATCGACGATGTGCGCGTGAACGCCCGCGACGGCGCGGCGATCAGCGATGTCGACATCCTGCGCGTCACCGCGCTGGAGGACAGCGAGATCGTTCTCGTCGACGCCGCGTGACGCTCGAGCCGGCGCCGACGCGCCGGCCTTCGCAAATCATGAAAAAAGGATCACGACAATGACCAATGTTCGCAATGCGGATTACGCCGCTCTGCTGCTGCGTGTGAGCCTCGGCGCGCTGTTTCTCGCGCATGGGCTCCTCAAAATCTTCGTGTTCACCCTGCCTGGAACAGCGAAATTCTTCGAGCAGCTCGGCTATCCGTCGCTGCTCGCCTATGTGGTCGTGGCCGCGGAGATCGGCGGCGGCCTCGCATTGATCTTCGGCGCGCTCACGCGCATCGTGTCCGTCGCGCTCATTCCGGTGATGATCGGCGCGCTGCTCGTGCATCTGCCCAACGGCTGGCTGTTCTCCAACGCCAATGGCGGATGGGAGTTTCCGGCGCTGTGGACGGCGCTCCTGATCGTGCAGGCCCTGCTCGGCCCCGGCGCCTTCGCCGTCAGGCTCCCGCATTCAGAAGGACAGGCGCTCGGCTCGATGCGATAGGCCGCCGCCCATGCGCTCGACGATGCGCGCAGTATCCGCGAGCGGCTTTCGGAAAGCGCGGACGCCGCGCGCATTCGTATGACGCGCGGTCGAATTTCGGCCGCATCGGCGGTCTAGCTGGAGGTCGGCGCGTTCTTGACAGGTCCGGCGCGGGCGGCGCATCTGTCGCCCGCTTCCGGCGCGCCCGGACCGTTCCACAGGCCGAGACACCGGAATTCATGCTCGCGACGCGCGCCCCCGCCAAGATCAATCTGACGCTTCACATTCTCGGCCGCCGCGCCGACGGCTATCACGAGCTCGAGAGCCTCGTGGCCTTCTCCGGCGCTGGAGACAGCCTGCGTCTCGAGCCCGGCGAGGCGCTTTCGTTGACCGTGGACGGCCCCACCGCCGCCGCCGCCGGCTCGGACGCCGACAATCTGGTGCTGCGCGCCGCCCAGCGTCTCGCCGAGCGCGTCCCCGGCCTGCGTCTCGGCGCCTTTCATCTCACCAAATATCTGCCGGTCGCGGCCGGCATAGGCGGCGGCTCCTCGGACGCCGCCGCGGCGCTGCGGCTGCTCGCCCGCGCCAATGGACTTTCCGCCGACGATCCGCGCCTGCTGGAGGCCGCCCGCGCCACCGGCTCCGACGTGCCCGTCTGCCTTTGCCCTCGCGCCCGCTACATGCTCGGCCGCGGCGAGACCATCGGCGCGCCGCTCGGCCTGCCGCCGCTGCCCGCCGTGCTCATCAATCCCGGCGCGCCGGTGGAGACGCGCGGCGTCTTCACCCGCCTCGGCCTCGCCCCGGGCGAAACGACCGGCGCGGCTCCGCATCCCGAGATCGCGGCGGCGCTCGGCGCGGAGGGGATAGCGGCGGCGCTGCGCCGCGGCCGCAACGACATGGAGGACGCCGCCTGCGTCGAGGCGCCGGTCATCGTCGACGCGCTCGCCGTGCTGTCCGCCGCCAAGGGCTGCCGGCTCGCGCGAATGTCCGGCTCCGGCGCGACCTGCTTCGCTCTGTTCTCGACCCGTCAGGCGGCCGCCCGCGCGGCGGCGGTCATCCGCCGCCAGCATGCGGACTGGTGGGTGAAAACGGCGGTGCTGCGATGAGCCGCCCGCCCGCCGGCAAGGACCGCGGCCGCCGCCCGCCGCCGCCGCGCCATCCGCCGAAGGAGGAGACGCCCTTCCGTCGCTCCGGGGCGGATGTCGTCGTGCTCTACGGCGCCCATGCGGTGCGCGAGGCGCTCGTCGCCGGACGGCGCAAATTGCTGGCGCTCTATGCGACGGAGAACGCCGCCGAGCGCATCGCGCCGCTCGCCGCCGCCGCCGGCCTCACGCCGAAGATCGTGGACCCGCGCGCGCTGTCGCAACGGCTCGGCGAGGAGAGCGTGCATCAAGGGCTGATGCTGGAGGCGCGCCCGCTGCCGGAGGCGGAGATCGCCGACATAGAGCCGAGGAGCGGCCTCGTCCTCGTGCTCGATCAAGTGACCGATCCGCACAATGTCGGCGCGATTCTGCGCACGGCGGCGGCCTTCGCGGTCGATGCGCTGATCGTGACCGAGCGCCACAGCCCGGATTTCACCGGCGTGCTCGCCAAGGCCGCCTCCGGCGCGCTCGAGCATGTGACGATCGTCTCCGTCGTCAATCTCGCCCGCGCGCTCGAGCAATTGGCGGAGCGCGATTTTCTGATCGTCGGCCTCGATTCGGAAGGTCCGCAGCCGCTGGAGGCGAGCGCGCTGCGCAAGCCTCTGGCGCTGGTGCTGGGCGCGGAAGGCAAGGGCCTGCGCCGTCTGACGCGCGAGCGCTGCGATATTCTCGCGCGGCTCGACATGCCGGGGCCGATCAAGAGCCTCAATGTCTCCAACGCCTGCGCCGCCGCTCTGATGGCGCTGCGACTTCGCCTCGGCTGAGGCGAAACGCCTCCGCTTGCCGCGCGGCCCCCCGGTTCGATGTAAGGGGCGGATCGAATTCGCGAAGGAGGAGACGCCATGTGCAAGCTCGCGCTCGTTTCGACGAGCCTCGTTCTGATTTTCGGAGGCGCCGCCGTCGCCGAAACTCAGATGACGCAGCGCGGCCGCACCTCCGGCCCGGCCGTCGGACAAAATGTGACGCCGAGCACGGTGACGCAGAAATCCGTGGAAGGACGCTCGAGCTTCATCGACGAGAATGAGGGCTTCGCGCTGGATGCGAGCGCCCTCGCCGCCGGCGCGCCAGGCGTCGAAGGCAAGCCGGGCGCGCAGAGCGGCCCCGCCCCGCGCGGCCGCGGCGGGACCTCGAAATTCGTGTATTAAACCCCTCGTTCCGCGGCGTTCGCGGCTTCGCCTAGCCACAGCACGAAACGCTTCGCCATCGGATAGCTCTCCGATTGCGGATCGATGAAGGCGACGTGGCGCGGACCGGGCGCGACGATCTGCGGGAAAGGCGCGGCGAGCGATCCTTCCGCGGTCTGTCCTGCTGTCAGCTCGATCGGCCCGACAGCGACGCCCTGCCCGTTGAGAACCGCCATCAGCGCCGTGTGAAAATGGCCGAAACGACGCACGCGCCACTTTTGCAGGAGCGGCAGCCGCGCCGCCTCGAGCCATCGCTCGGTCTCGCCCGGCCGCGTGTCGCTGACGGCGAATGTCTCGCCGAGGAGAGCGGCGGCGCCCTGCGCGGCGAGCGTCTCCGCATGGCGACGCGTCGTCAGCAGAGTTAGCGTCTCTTGCAGCACGGAAGCGGACTCCCAATTGCCGATCTGCTCGGAGCCGCGCATGATCGCGACATCGAAAAAAGCGAGAGCGGGATCTTCTCCAGTCTGACGCGTCTGAACATGCACATCGATATCGGGATGCAGCGCGTAGAATTGCTCGAGCCGCGGCACCAGCCAATGCATCGCGAAAGTCGCATGGGCGAAGACTTTGAGACGCCGACGCGCCGTCGCGACGCGTCCCATGGCCGCATCCATGCGCTCGAAGCCGTCGGTGATGACGGCGACGAATTCGCGCGTTTCGTCGAGCGGCCGCAAACGTCCGCGATCACGCTCGAACAATGCGCGCCCGAGCCAATCCTCGAGCGCGGCGATCTGCCGGCTCACCGCGCCATGGGTGACGCCGAGCTCCCTGGCGGCGTTGGAGACGCCGTCGAGCCGCACCACGGCCTCGAGCGTCTGCAGCATTTTCAGCGGTAGCGGCTTGCGCGCCATCTCATGTCACTCGCTCTCTCATACGCCGTATCCGCGATGAACATCCTGCGGATGTGACGCTTTTGTGAAGCCTATCGGCCCCGCTCACAGGGGCTGTGAGATTTATTCGTTTCGAGATGACGTCCCCGCCTGCTAGATGAACCAGCGCCGAAGCGAAGTCGCCAATGATGCGACGAGAGAATGCGGGGCGCGAAAATGACAGCCGAAATCACGATCAACGGAAGGCGCTACGCCGCGCCCTCCGAGCCGACCGTCGTCGTCTGCATCGACGGATGCGAGCAGGACTATATCAATCAGGCGATCCGCGCCGGCAACGCGCCTTTCTTCGCCGGCCTCGACGAGCGCGGCGCCGTGCTCACCGCCGATTGCGTGATGCCCTCCTTCACCAATCCCAATAATATCTCCATCGTGACCGGCGCGCCGCCCAGCGTCCATGGCATTTGCGGCAATTATTTCTTCGATCCCGAGCAGGGCGTCGAAGTTCTGATGAACGACGCGAAATATCTGCGCGCGCCGACGATACTCGCGGAATTTTCCAAGGCCGGCCGCAAGGTCGCCACTGTGACGGCGAAGGACAAGCTCAGCGCTCTGCTCGGCTGCGGGCTCGAGGGCGTTCGCTTTTCCGCCGAAAAGGCCAATGAGGCGACGCTCGCGCAAAACGGCGTCGATAATCTTCTCGCCGAGATCGGCCTGCCGCTGCCCGCCGTCTATAGCGCGGAATTGTCGGAATTCGTTCTCGCCGCGGGCGTCTGGCTGATGAAGACGATGCGGCCGGACATCATGTATCTCTCGACGACGGATTATGTGCAGCACAAGCATGCGCCCGGCACGCTCGTCGCCAACGCCTTCTATGCCATGCTCGACAAATATCTCGCGCAGCTCGACGCGATGGGCGCCGTCGTCGGAATCACCGCCGATCACGGCATGAACGCCAAGACGGATTCGATCGGCCGTCCCAATATCGTCTTTCTGCAAGACGTGCTGGACATGCGCTTCGGCGCCGGGACATGCCGCGTGATCCTGCCGATCACCGATCCTTATGTCGCGCATCACGGCGCGCTCGGCTCCTATGCGACCGTCTCGGCTCCCGCCTCTATTCTCGACGAGGCGACGCAATGCGTCGCCGCGCTCGAAGGCATCGATCATGTGCTCGACAATCGGACCGCCTGCGCGCGCTTCGAATTGCCCAATGAGCGCGTCGGCGATCTGGTCGTGCTGGCGAAACGTCTCTTCACGCTCGGCACATCCGCGAAGAGCCATGACCTCAGCGGATTGACCGCGCCACTGCGCTCGCATGGCGGCCTCTCGGAGCAGCAGGTTCCGCTGCTCCTCAATCGTCCCGTCAGACGCGAGAGCAATGCGCGCCTGCGGAATTTCGACGTCTTCGCGCTCGCGCTCAATCGCGTGATCTGACGCGCGCGACATTCATGATTTTTTCTCTCGCCACAGGACGAACGACCATGCGTAACGCCTGCAGCTTTTTCGTCGTCTCGATCGCCGCAATATCGAGTCTCGACGCCGCGCGCGCGGAGATTTCCCTTGCGGGAACGGGCTCCGCTTTCGCCGCGCCCATCTACACGCGCTGGGCGCAGGAGGCGAAGCCGAGCGTCGGCGTGCAAGTGAATTATCAGGCGACCGGCTCCGGCGTCGGCCAAAAGCAGGCCGCGGCGGGAACCGTCGATTTCGGCGCCTCCGATGTCGCCATGGAAGCAAAGCGCCTAGAAGAGGCCGATCTTCTGCAATTTCCGACCGTCGTCGGCGGCCTGGACATTATCGTCAATATTCCCGGCGTCGGCGCCAATGCGCTGAAGCTCGACGGACCGGCCGTCGCCGACATCTATCTCGGCGCCATCACGCGCTGGAACGATCCGCGCATCGTCGCGCTCAATCACGGTCTCGCGCTTCCCGATCTGCTGATCGTCCCCATCCATCATTCCAACGCTTCGGGGTCGACCTTCGCGCTGTCGCGCTATCTCTCCAAAATGAGCGAGACGTGGAAGACGCGCATGGGCGTCGCGCTGACGTTGGAATGGCCGAGCGGCGTCGGCGTGCATGGCAGCGCCGGCACGGCGGGCGAGGTTCCGCGCACCTTGGGCTCGATCGGCTATGCCGAGAATTCCTATGTGACCACCAATCATCTCGCGCCAGCCAAGCTGCTCAATCGCGCCGGCAAATATGTCGCACCCAGTGAAGAGAGCTTCGCCGCCGCGGCGGCCAATGCGGATTGGACGGCAGCTGATAATTTCGCCGTCGATCTCACCAATATGCCGGGCGAGAAAAGCTGGCCGTTGGTGACGGCGACCTTCGTGCTGGCGCCGAAAGCTCCGGCCAAGGCGGAACGGACGGCCGCTCTGCTGAAATTTTTCGATTGGGCGTTCGCCCATGGCGACAAGGCGGCCAAGGCTCTGCAATATATCCCGCTGCCGCATGCGGTGAAGGATCAGATCAGAGCGGCCTGGCGCCAGAAGCTGGCCTTCGGCGCCAAGGACTGATCATTCGCGAAGGCGCTCGCGGCCGAACGCCCGAGCGGACGGCCGCCAGCGCATCAGCCCTCGCATCCAGCCGCGCGCCACATTTGTGCGACGCTCGAACAGGAACCAGACGCAAGTCGCATAGAGCAGCGCGACGACCATCAGCGCGGCCATTCGCAAGAGGACGGCGACGCCCGGCTGGCTCTGGCCAAGCGCCAGCAGCCAGAACCACAGCATCAGCAGCAGTGGAAAATGCACGGCGTAGAGCGTGTAGGAAATTTCCGAGAGCCCCTGCGCCGCGCCGCCATAGAGCCCGCCGAAAGGCCGAAAGGCCGCGAGATCGCGCAGCCAGAAGGCGATGGCGCAGCCGAGAATCACATCGCCGAAAATATTGCGCCACGCATGGGCGACGCCGATCGCCGCCAAGGTCGCGAGCGCGCCGCCGAGAGCGCGCGCCGGCGACGGGCGCGCCGGATGATCGGCGGCCAGCGCGCCGGCGAGCCATGGCAGGCCGAGCAGCGCGATCTCCGCCGGCAGGAGCGCCAGAGTCAGCAGGCCCGCGCTGGCGCAGAGGCCCCGAACGAGCGGCGCGCGGTGGAAAAAGGCGAAGGCGAGCAGCGGGAAGGCGAGATAGTACCAGGCCTCGTTGGCGAGGCTCCACAGCGGGCGGTTGGAGCCGAAGACGGGCGTCTCGATCGTCTGCAGAAAAAATACATTTCCCAGCAGCGTCACGAGCGAATGATTCGCCGGCTCGGCGGGCGTCGGCCCGCTCGGCAGCACCGCCGCCAGCGCGCCCTGATAGGCCCCGGCGGGGCCGAGCGCCGCGCCGGCGAAGTCCCAGAGCGCAGTGAGCGCCAGCGCGGGAATCAGCACGGTCCACAGCCGCGAGAGCCGCGCGGCGCCGTAATCCGCCCAGGAGAAGCGCCCCGCGCGCATCGCCGCGAGAGTCGAGCCGCCGACGAGAAAGCCGCTGAGCGCGAAAAAGGCGATCACGCATTCATGGCCGAGACCGCCGAGCGTGAAAAGAAATTTGTCGAGGAGCCCATGTCGCGCCGCCTCGGCGTAAGGAACGACGAGCAGCGCCCGCAAATGGCTGACCACCACGCCGAGCGCGCAGAGACCGCGCAGCATGTCGAGATGCTGGAGACGAGGTTTTGGAGGCTGCTGCATGGGGTTTCGCGATTGGCCGTTCGTCGTCCTCGTTCGGACAATCAGGCCGGCTCTCCAGCTGGGAGGTTCAACGAAAATGCTTCTTCGGCAGACCCGATTGCCGGATCATCGACGCCAGCGTGCCGGGCTTGATATCGTCGCTCAGCCGATGCGCTGCGATCGTCACGAGGCGGACCTCGCCATCGACCTCGCCTCAGTAGATCGCATGTGAGCCCTTTCCCTGACGATGGAGAGCGAAGCCATTCAGCTCCAATATCCGAATGAACGCATCGAATGTCACGCCGGACAGGCCACGGGGAAGGACGCCGAGGTGTCGCCGTCGCCTGCGCGCCAATGGCGCCGAGCCGACCACACGACTCGCGCCGTCCAGGACAGGAACACCCATAGCGGCGCGCGTCGGTTCAGCAGCTTCGCACGCGTGGCCTCGTCCTCGTCGCTCGCTGCGGCGACATAGTCGCGAACGGCGTCCTCGAGGGCTTCCCGAACCTCATTGAAGCTGCGGCCTTGAACGGCGAGGTCGAATTCGAGGCAAACGCCCTCCCACTCGCCAGCTTGGCCGTGAGCGAAGCAAAGGAGATCGCGCATCTTCGGACCCTTTTCGAATCGAGTTCCTAGAACTCTCTCTGAGGAGCTAGTGTCCCGCCGATCCTCGAGAAGCTATCAGCGCCGCGCTCGCTTTGGCAACGCTGGCGCGGGGCCATCGGCCTCAAGCTGGCCGTAGCTTCCGACCGTAACGGTCGCGCTCTTATGCTGATCGAGTTGCGGGATGTCTTTGGTGGAGCCAGACGGAATCGAACCGACGACCTCTTCAATGCCATTGAAGCGCTCTCCCAACTGAGCTATGGCCCCACTTTTGTCGCCGCCCTCTCTGGGGTGAGGGCGGGGCGAACCGCGGCGTCGCCGCTGCAGCGCGAGGGCTGTATAGTGCAGCCCGCCGCGCGCCGCAAGCCCGCTTTTCGCCCTTTCTCGTCAGAGAATGAAGCGGCTCAAATCGCGGTTCTTGGCGAGGTCGCCGATATGCTCCTCCACATAGGCGCCGTCGATCGTCACCGTCTCGCCGGCCCGATCGGAGGCGGAGAAGCTCACCTCGTCCAGCACGCGCTCCATCACCGTCTGCAGGCGCCGCGCGCCTATGTTCTCCACCGAGGAATTCACCTGCACCGCGACGCGGGCGATGGCGTCCACCGCCGAAGGCGCGATCTCCAGCGCGACGCCCTCCGTCGCCAGCAGCGCCACATATTGCTTGGTGAGGCAGGCCTCGGTCTCGGTGAGAATGCGGCGGAAATCCTCCTCGTCCAGCGAGGCGAGCTCCACTCTGATCGGCAGGCGGCCCTGCAGCTCCGGCAGGAGATCGGAGGGCTTGGCGACATGGAAAGCGCCAGAGGCGATGAACAGAACATGGTCGGTCTTCACCGGCCCGTGCTTGGTCGCGACCGTGGTGCCTTCGATCAGCGGCAGCAGATCGCGCTGCACGCCCTCGCGTGAGACATCGGCGCCGCCCCTGCCCTCGCGAGCGCAGATCTTGTCCATCTCGTCGAGGAAGACGATCCCATTATTCTCGACCTCGGAAATCGCCTCGCGGACGCTCTCCTCCTGATCGATGAGCTTGTCGCTCTCCTCCGCGAGCAGCGGGCCATGGGCCTCCTTCACCAGCATTTTGCGGCGCTTCGGCCGGCCCTGAAACGCCTTGCCGAAAATATCGCCGATGGAGAAAGCGGAGACGCTGGCGCCGGGCATGTTCGGCAGCTCGAACATCGGAACCTGCGGCCCCGATTGCGCCAGCTCGACCTCTATCTCCTTATCGTCCAGCTCGCCGGCGCGCAGCTTCTTGCGGAAGGAATCGCGCGTCGCCGGCGAGGCCGCCGGGCCGACGAGCGAATCGAGCACGCGCTCCTCGGCCGCGAGCTGAGCCTTGGCCTCGACATCCTTGCGCCGGCGCTCCTTCACCAGCAGAATCGCCACCTCGACAAGATCGCGGACGATCTGCTCGACATCGCGGCCGACATAGCCGACCTCGGTGAATTTCGTCGCCTCTATCTTCAGGAAGGGCGCATTGGCGAGCTTGGCGAGACGCCGCGCGATCTCTGTCTTGCCGCAGCCGGTGGGGCCGATCATCAATATGTTCTTGGGCAGCACCTCTTCGCGCATGGAGCCTTCGAGGCGCAGCCTGCGCCAGCGATTGCGCAGCGCAATGGCGACGGCGCGCTTCGCGTCCTTCTGTCCGACGATGAATCGGTCGAGCTCCGAGACGATCTCGCGCGGGGAAAAATCGGCCATATCAGTTCCTCGGAGAAGCTCAGATCGATTCGAGCACGATGTTGCGATTGGTGTAGACGCAGATGTCGGCGGCGATCTCCATCGCGCGCTTGGCGATCACATCCGCCTCTATCGGCTGATCGAGCAGCGCGCGCGCCGCGGCCAGCGCATAATTGCCGCCGGAGCCGATCGCCGCCACCGAGCCATGCTCGAAGGCTTCCGGCTCCAGCACGTCGCCGGCGCCGGTCAGCGTCAGCCCCACCTCGCGATCGGCGACCAGCATCATCGCCTCGAGCCGGCGCAGATAGCGGTCCATGCGCCAATCCTTGGCGAGCTCCACGCAGGCGCGCGTCAATTGCCCGGGATATTGCTCGAGCTTGCCCTCGAGCCGCTCGAACAGAGTGAAGGCGTCGGCCGTGGCGCCGGCGAAACCCGCGATCACATCGCCTTTGCCGAGACGCCGCACCTTCTTGGCGTTCGCCTTGACGATGGTCTGGCCGAGGCTCACTTGTCCGTCGCCCGCGATGACGGTCTTGCCGTTCTTTTTCACCAGAACGATGGTCGTCGCGTGCCAGCTCGCCGGTTTCGTATTTTGTTCTTGTGTCATCCGAGCCTCGGCTGGAAAAAGAGTCTTGCGGATGTAGGGACTGCGGCGTCGCTCGGCAAGGGGCGCGCCCGCGGCGCAGGGGAGCCCCGATCATGACCGAAGAGAGCAAGCGCGAGGCGATCGTCGAGGCGGCGCGGAGCATGAACGCGCTCGGCCTCAATCACGGAACCGCCGGCAATATTTCGGCGCGCGACGGCGACGCCATGCTGATCACGCCGAGTGGAATCTCCTACGCCACAATGACCCCGCAGATGATCGCGCGCATGCCGCTCGCGAGCGATGGCGAGTCGCAAGGGCCGCTCGCGCCTTCCAGCGAATGGCGCATGCATCGCGACATCTTACGCGCGAGGCCGGATGTGCAGGCCGTCGTGCATGCGCATTCGACCTATGCGACGACGCTCGCCGCGCTGCGGCGCGAGATTCCGCCCGTGCATTATATGATCGGGATTTTCCGAACGTCGCGCATTCGCTGCACGGATTACGCGCCTTTCGGCTCGCAGGCGCTCTCTGATCTCGCGGTGGAAGGATTGGGCCGCGCGCATGGCGTGCTGCTCGGCAATCACGGCATGATCGCGCTCGGCGAAGGGTTGGAGCGCGCAATGTGGCGCGCCGTCGAATTGGAGGCGCTGGCGCAGCTCTATTATCTCGCGCGCATGGCCGGCGAGCCGGCGCTGATCTCCGAGGCAGAGATAGAGAACGAGATCGCGCGTTTCGAGAATTACGGATTGAAGTCCATTAAGTGATATGGTGCCGCTGCGCATCCTTCTCCCACAAGCGGGAGAAGGAATCGCGCGCTCCGATTACGCCAGATCAGGAAACAATCCGCGCAGTCCCGCCTCGCTCGCGGCGCACACGCCGCGCTCCGTTATCAGCGCGCCGACGAGGCGCGCAGGCGTCACGTCGAAGGCGTAATTGGCGGCGGGCGAGCCCTTCGGCGTCACCTGCACGCGCGTCACCTCGCCATTGTCGGCGAGGCCGGAGATATGCGTCACCTCGCTCGCATCGCGCTGCTCGATCGGAATTTCGGCGACGCCGTCGCGCATCGACCAATCGATCGTCGAGCTCGGCAGAGCGACATAGAAAGGCACGCCATTGTCATGGGCGGCGAGCGCCTTCAGATAGGTGCCGATCTTGTTGCAGACATCGCCGATGCGCGTCGTGCGGTCGCTGCCGACGATGCAGAGATCGACGAGCCCGTGCTGCATCAGATGGCCGCCGGTATTGTCGGCGATGACGGTGTGGGGAATCCCTTCGCCCGAAAGCTCGAAGGCGGTGAGGCTCGCGCCTTGATTGCGCGGCCGCGTCTCGTCGACCCACACATGCAGATCGATTCCATCGCGCGCCGCCTTGTAGATGGGCGCGAGCGCCGTGCCCCAATCGACGGCCGCGAGCCAGCCGGCGTTGCAATGGGTGAGGATATTGACCGGCCGGCCCGGATGCTCGGCGGCGGCGGCGCAGATCAATGTCGCGCCATGGTCGGCGATCGCCTCGCAGCAGAGCGCGTCCTCATCGGCGATGGCGGCCGCCTCGCCGAAGGCCAGCGCGCGCCGATCCGAGGGCGCCGCGGAAAGCAGCAGCCTACGCATGCGGTCGAGCGCCCAGCGCAAATTGACGGCTGTGGGGCGCGCCGCGGCGAGCCGCGCATGGGCCTCCTCCAGCGCAGCGTCGCTCGGATCGACGGCCGCGGCGAGCGCCAGCCCATAGGCGCCGGTGACGCCGATCAGCGGCGCGCCGCGCACGACCATGGTCGCGATCGCCGCGACGGCGTCGTCGAGCGAGGCGAGCCTTTTGGTCTCGAATCTGTGGGGGAGCTTGGTCTGGTCGATCGCCTCGACGCTTCCGTCGGCGTTTTCCCAGATGGTGCGGTAATGGCGTGAGTCGATGCGCATCGCGGCGGCGTGTCCGGCGGAGTCCTGCTCCACGCCTAGCCTATGGCCGCCGCCCTGTCGACCTTTCGCCCGAAAGCGATCGGGCGGCCTGCGCTTTCGCGCCGCCGCCCGCCGGGTGAGATCAAGCGGCGCGCTTCAGAGCGGCCGGGGAGAGAGCCCATGCGCGGTCAGGAGCGGCGACCGGGCTCGCGGGAGCCTCGACCTGCTGCGGCGAGGCCCAGGCGCTGGCGACGATCGCCAATTTGGCGCGCAGGGAACGCTCGTTCCACCACCAGACGAGGAAGCAGACGGCGGCGATGCCGAAAAGCGCGGTGAAGGGCTCGCCGGGGAGGAAAGACAGGTCGGGCGCGCATTCCTTGGCGTATTCGCAGGCGTCGGACCAGTCCTGAAACCAAGTCTTGATCGATTCCATAGTGACCTCGTCTCGCCTTCGCAGCCACGGTCGAACGGGTCGGAAGGCTTCTCTAAATTACGATTCCGGCGGCGCGGCTCGGGAACGATGCTCGACGGAGCGGGCCGAAATTCAGTGAACTTAGAATATTGCGCCGCACAAAAATTTCAAGGAAAAATTCCCGTCGGGCTATAGAGGAACGTAATGATCCAGTAACCTTCACGAGGCTTCAACAGCCAATGTTTCATATTATAATTCAAATATTTATATGAGATCATCCACCCCCGCCGAACGCCCTGCCCGCGCCCTTGCGGCGCCGCCGTGACGCCCTGCAACAATTTGTCACAGTCCCGGCCTCGGCTGGCCCGGCGCAGGCTGTTGTCGCGGCAACGGATGGAGCGGCCTCGCCGCGCGCCCTCTGAAATGCGGGCGCCTGCCGATGGAGACAGGCCCGCGTCGCCGCGGACAAATATCCGCGCCGATCGTCTCGCCACTTTGCTCAAAGAGGCTTCGTCAGCGAAGGCGCGGCAAGCGACGCGAGCGCAGCCTTCACCCGCTCATAGGCTGTTTTGGATGTGGTCGCGCAACACGGGGTAGATCTGATTGTCCCAGCGCTTGCCGTTGAAGACGCCATAATGGCCGACGCCGGCCTGCAAATGGTGCGACTTCATATAGGGACGCAGGCCGCTGCACATATCCTGAGCGGCGAGCGTCTGGCCCACGGCGCAAATATCGTCCTTCTCGCCCTCCACCGTGAGTAGGAAGGTCTTCTTGATCGCGCGCGGCGTCACCTTACGCCCTTTAAAGAGCAGACTGCCCGCAGAAAGGGCATTTTTGTGGAAGACGGTCTCGATCGTCTGCAGATAGAAATCCGCATCGAGATCCATGATCGCGAAATATTCCTCATAGAAGGTGCGGATGCGATCCGCCTTCTCGTGATCGCCTTCGACGCGGTGGCGGAAGAGATCGATGAAAGCGTTGGCGTGGCGCTCGGCGTTCATGCTCATGAAGCCGGAGATTTGCAGAAAGCCGGGATAGACGCGCCGCCCCGCCCCCGGCAGCATGCGCGGCACGGTGCCGATCACATTGTTGTGGAACCATTCGATCGGCTTGGAGACGGCGAATTCATTGACCTTGGTCGGCGACACGCTGACATCGAGCGGTCCGGCCATCAGCGTCAGGCTCGCCGGCTGCGCGGGGTCATTGTCCTCCGCCATTATCGAGACCGCGGAGAGCGCGGCGACCGTCGGCTGGCAGACCGCGACGACATGGGCGGGCGGGCCGAGGAAGCGCAGAAAATCGATCAGATGCTGGACGAACTCGTCCATGCCGAAAACGCCCTGCGAGAGCGGTATGTCGCGCGTGTTGATCCAGTCGGTGACATAGACGTCGTGGTCCTGCGCGAGCGTGCGGATCGTGCCGCGCAGCAGAGTCGCGAAATGCCCGGACATGGGCGCGACGAGCAGCACGCGCGGGAGATTTTCCGCATCCTTGCGCACGAAGCGCAGCAGCTGGCAGAAGGGCGTCGAATAGACCGGCTCCTCCATCACGTCGATGACGGCGCCATTGTGCGTCGTGATCTGCGTGACGCCATAGTCGGGACGCACATGCGTGAAGCCGAGCAGCGAGACCAGCTCGCAATAAGCCTCGAAGCACCGCAAAGGCGAGGCGTAAGGCGTCGATTTCCATAGGCGAGCCAGTCGCTCGCCGCTCGCCGCCGCCAGACGAAGTCGATTGCTCACGTCGGCGTAGCTCTGATATGCGTCATACATCATGCGGCTGAGCGAAACCTTCCGTTACCGATGGGGCAGGTCGAGCAAGCCCCGTGCCATGGACCGGCTCTAGCATGGCACAGCGCTTGCTGCACAGTCCACCAAAGGAAAAGGAGGAAGCGTTTCTCATGGCGGCGAAAACGGCGGCGACGACGACGCTCACGATCAGCAGCAAAAACTATTCGTCTTGGTCCTTGCGGGGCTGGCTGATGGCCAAGCTCTCCGGCGTCGCTTTCGAGGAAATCGTCGTCAGCCCCGACGACGTCGCGGCGCGCGCGGAAATTCTTCTGCTGTCGCCTTCCATCCTCGTGCCATGCCTCACGCATGACGGCGCGAAGATTTGGGACACTCTGGCGATCGGAGAGTTCTTGAACGAGATCGCGCCGACGGCGGGACTATTGCCGGCCGATCGCATGCGCCGCGCGCATTGCCGCTCCATCTGCGGCGAGATTCACTCGGGCTTCACCTCGCTGCGCTCGGCGCTGCCGATGAATCTGAAAGGCCATTTCCCCAAGTTCAAGGTCTGGTCGAAGGCGCAAGGCGACATCGCGCGCGTCACGCAGATCTGGCGCGAATGCCTCGAGACCTATGGCGGGCCTTATCTCTTCGGCCAGCTCTCCATGGCCGACGCCATGTACGCGCCGGTGGCGACGCGCTTTCGCACTTACGACGTTCCGCTGGACGACGTCAGCCAGGCCTATTGCGACCGCATTTTCGAATTGCCCGCGATGCAGGAATGGATCGCGGCCGCGCAGCTCGAGAAGGAAGAGATCGAGGAGCTCGAGGTCGAGTTTTAAAACTCGCGCCTCGCGCTCGTTAGACATCCCCGCCTATCGATCGCGCCACCTGCGCCGGGGCGCGACATAGATCGAGCGCCCTGAATAATACGGCTCCGCATAGCTCGGATAAGCATAATAATATTGCGGCTCGTAATAGGCCGGGGCCTGCGGCGTGGCGGCGTAATATTCCGCGCGATCGGTGAAGTCATTATGCGCCTGAGCGGCGCCGGCGACGCCGAAGGCCGCGACGGCGGCCGCGGCCAGTTTCGACAGGTTTTGTCCCATGACGGCCTCCCCTTTGCGCGCCCAGCCCCGAAGCGGTAGAAAACGCGCGAGCAGGACGCGAGTTCCGGTCGCCGACATTTTGGGGGGGCTCGGCGGCTTGCTCATCGTTATGTATCATGGTTACATAACATAAACGAGAGCCACGACCCGAGCGCGCCAATGACCGAGCCGACCCCGACCGACCCGACCTCCGACGGCCCCTCCTCCTTCTTCAACGCCATGGCCGACGCCTTCGACGCGACGATCCGCGAGCGCCGCAAGCGGCCGGAGTTCATCGGCGCGCTGTGCCTCCAGGCCTTCGACAGCTTCGAGGGCAATCTCGCCATTCAGACGGAGGGCGCGCCGGCCATCGCCTGCGCCGGCGATTGTCCCGCCTGCTGCGTGCTGCGCGTCGTCGCCACGGCGCCGGAGGTGTTTCTCATCGCGCGTTTCGTCAACGCCAATCAGCGCGCGCTGGCGCAGCGGGGCGTCGATCTGCCGGGGCGCATAGGGGCGATCAACGCATTCGCCAATGGCTGCTCGGAGAGCGCGCGCATGGCGCTGCGCCAGCCCTGCCCCTATATCGAGGCGGGCCTGTGCCTGCTCTATCGGCTGCGGCCGCTCGCCTGCCGCGGCCACGCCTCCTATGACAAGAACGCCTGCATCGCCGCGACCAGCGGCCATGACGCCGACACCGCCGTCTCGACGCCCCATCTCATGGTCCGCAGCATGGTGCAGAACGCGATGATGTCCTCGATGCGCTCGGCCGGCCTCGCCTGGCGCCTCTATGAGCTCAATGGCGCGGTCGCAATAGCGCTCGACGACGCCGACGCCGAGCGGCGCTGGATCGACGGCGAGGACCCGCTGCTGCCCGCCGCAATAGCGGATTTCGACGCCGCCGAGATCGCCGCGACATTCGACTCGTTGCGAAGCTGACGCGGCGCATTTGCCGAGCAGGGCGAAAATGTGGGATATGAGCGTCTTACGACAGGCGCTCTCTCTGGCGACGCTCATGCTCTCGGCCGTCATACTCGCATTCGACACGCCCCCGGCGACGGGCGGGCGCGCCCGGGAATCGGCCGAGCGCGACGCGATCGTGCGCACGCTGGCCTCGCTCATCGACGCTTGCGTCGCCGGCCTCGTCGCCGACGCCGTGCTGGTGGGGCCGCCGGACTCCGGTCTCGGAATCATCGCCGAAGAGGCGGGCTGCGGGCTGGTGGAAGCCGTCGACGCACGTTCCGGCCTCGCCCGCGCGCTGCCGGCGATGCGCTATCCCGACGTGCTGGTTCTGCGCGCCGGCCATGCGCCGGAACGCGGCTTCGTCGATGAATTGCGCGACGCTCTGTCCTATGGCGAGCAGGGCCGCGCGCTGGTGCTGCGCGCGGCGCCCAGCTCGCTGCTGACGCGCATCGCGCCGCGGCTGGCGGAAGCGGTGGGCCTCGTCGCGCGGCGCGAGGATTTCGGCGCCGCCGGCGATCTGGCGACGCTCGCCAAAAAGCTGCGCGCGACCGAGCTGACGACGAAAGCCCGCCGCGCGATCTGACGCGGATTCTCCGATGCGAGCCTGAAGGCTCGCGGTCCATGGCGCGCGTCGGACCGCGAGCCTTCAGGCTCGCTCTCGTCCAGCTGCGCGCGGCCGCTACGGCAGCGACAATTCCGACGCGCCTTTCTCGATCTTCACGCTGCTCGCGGAAAGCTCCTCAGCCCGCACCGGCTCGGCGCGGCCGCCGAGATGGCGGGCCAGGAAATTCTCCGCGACGGCGTGATAGGAGAGCGCATTCTCCGGCCGCGCGAAGCCGTGTCCCTCATCGGGATAGAGCAGATAGGCGACGGGAATCTTCTTGGCTTCCAGCGCCGCCACCATCTGCTCGGCCTCGGCCTTTTTCACGCGCGGATCATTGGCGCCTTGCGCGATCAGCAACGGCTTGGCGAGACGATCGGCGGCATGGAGCGGCGAACGCTCGCGCAGCAGCGCGCGCCCCTCCTCCGTCGCCGGATCGCCGAGCGCCTTCACCAATTGCGCGCGCGCGGATTCCCAATAGGGCGGAATGGTCGCGATCAACGTCTCGAGATTGGACGGGCCGACGACATCGACGCCGCAAGCATAGCGCTGCGGATTGCGCGTGAGGCCGACCAGAGTGGCGTAGCCGCCATAGCTGCCGCCCATAATGGCGATGCGGCTCATATCGGCGACGCCCTGCCTTATCGCCCAATCGACGGCGTCGAGGAGATCATCGTCCATGCGCCGGCCCCATTCGTGATCGCCGGCGTTGACGAAGGCCTTTCCGAGCCCGGTCGAGGCGCGGAAATTCACGCTGAGCACGGCGTAGCCGCGGTTGGCGAGCCATTGATGCGCGGCGTTATAGCCGAAGGAATCGCGCCCCCACGGTCCGCCATGGACATAGAGCACCATGGGCTGCGGCGCCTTCGCCTCCGCGGTCTGCGGCAAAGTGAGATAGCAGATGAGATCGAGCCCATCGCGCGATTTGATCGTCACCGGGCGTATGGGCCGCAGCGGCGCGCCGATCAGCTGCGGCCGCGCATGATGCAGCAAGCGCAGGCTCTTCGCGCGGCGATCATAGAGATAGGAAGCGGAGGGGCTGGTGTCGGATTGCGCCGAGACGGTCCAGAGAGAATCATCCTCAGTGCGGCTGCCGATGCCCCAATCACCGATGTCGCGCGCATTCAGAAAATCGATATCCGCCTTTATGCGATCGTCGAGCGCGACATATTCGAAGCGCTCGCGCTCGACGCTATAGGCGAGCGGCTCATAGCTATCGCGATCGGCGATGACATGACCGAGATCGGCCTTGTCGCTCTCGGCGATGAGCCTGGTCTCGCCGGTGGCGACATCGACGCGAAACAGCGCCGCCTTGTCACGCCCGCGGCTGTCGCGCAAGAACAGCGTCTTCGCCGATGCGTCGAGATGCAGCGGCGATGATGTGCGCGCATCCTCCGGCGAAAAGATGATCCATTGGCTCCAGCCGCCGGCGCCGTCGGGACGCAATATTTCGCTGCTTCCATCCTTGCCTCTGCGCAGCGCGAGGCGCGGCGTGAGATCATCGTCATGGATGAAGCCGGCGAAGCCTGGATTTTCTTGCACCAGCGTCAATTCGCCGGTGGCGAGGATCGCCGAATAGAGATCGTGAAAGCGCTTGTCGCGGCGGTTGATCGAAAGAAGGATTCGATCGCGAATCTTGCGACTTGTTCCGCTGACGCGCGCGGCGACGCCCTCGAAAGGCGTGAGATCGCGCGCGGGTCCACCCTCGGAGTCGACGACATAGACGTGAAAATTCTCGTCGCCGCCCTCGTCCTGCACATAGAGCAGGCTGTGGCCGTCATAGGCCCAGGAGAAGTCCCGCACGCCGCGCTTGCGATCATGGGTGACAACGCGCGCATCCTCGAGGCGATCGAGCGGCGCGACGAAAATATTGAGCACGCCCGCATCGGGCTGCAGCCAGGCGAGCCGCCTCCCGTCCGGGCTCAACCGCGTTCCCGCCTTGGCCGGATTGCCGAAAAGATGCGCTCTGGGAATAAGCTGGTCGGGCATTGCAATCGATCTCCGCAAAATCGAAACCGCTCAGAAGAGCGAGCCTGAAGGCTCGCTTGTCAGTCGAGACGCTAGCGCTGCGCCGTGAATGTGTTGCAGGCGTCGATCTTGCCGGTCTGCAGACCGCGCTGGAACCATTCGACGCGCTGCGCCGAGGAGCCATGGGTAAAGCTGTCCGGCACCGCATAGCCCTGCGCGGAGCGCTGGAGACGATCGTCGCCGATCGCCTGCGCGGTGTTGATGGCTTTTTCTATGTCGCCCTTCTCGAGAATCTTCCAATTCTGATCGGCGTGCGCGGCCCAGACGCCGGACAGGCAATCGGCCATCAACTCGACGCGGACCGAGAGATTATTGGACTCGGAGCGGCTCGACGCCATCTGCTGCGCGCGCTGAACCTTGGGCAGAATGCCGAGCAGATTCTCGATGTGATGGCCCATCTCATGGGAGATCACATAGGCGTAGGCGAAATCGCCGCCGCCGCCGAAGCGACGGTCCATGTCGCGGAAAAACGAGGTGTCGAGATAGATTTTCCGGTCGACCGGGCAATAGAACGGCCCCATGGCCGATTGCGCGCGGCCGCAGGCCGAGCCGGTGACGCCGTTGAACAGAACGAGCCGCGCCGGATCGAAGCGAATGCCCTTCTGCTCGGGCAAAATCTGCGACCACACGCGCTCATTGCCGGCGAGCACGGCGGAAATGAATTGGCCTTGGCGATCCGCCGGCGCCCCCGTCGGCGCCTGACGCGTCGGGCGGTCGAGCCTTTGCTGCGCCACCTGTCCGCCGCCGCGCATATTGTTGAGCACTTCCGCGCCGCCGATCAGCAGCGCCGGATTTATGCCGAACGCATAGGCGAGGACGCCGAGAATGACGATCGTGCCGAGACCGAGCCCGCCGCCGCCGCCGAAGCTCGGCCCCGCGCCGGCGTCGGCGTAATCCTGGCTGCGTCGATCCTCGATGTTGTCGGACTGGCCGAGCTGATCCCATCTCATCGCCTTGGCGCTCCGATCGCTTCGACGAGCCGCCCTGCCCGGGCCTCGTCCTCCTCCTGCCAGAAGTCCGGCCTCGCCTGCGCCAGCCGGCCGCCGATCCGCACCGGGGCGATGCGCCGCGCGAGGCCGTCGGCCGAAAGCTCCACCGCGACGCCGCAGAGCGTCGCCTCGCCCTGGGCGGGCTCGAAACGGGCGCCCGGCGTCTTGCGGGTGAAGCGGCGCAGCGGCTCCTCCTTCTCCATGCCGATGACCGAATCATAGTCTCCAGTCATGCCGGCGTCGGTCATATAGGCCGTGCCATGGGGCAGGATCTGCCCGTCCGCCGTCGGCACATGGGTGTGCGTGCCCACCACCAGAGAGGCGCGTCCGTCGACGAAATGGCCCATGGCCATTTTCTCGCTGGACGTCTCGGCATGTATGTCGACGATGAGCGCGTCGCAAGCCATGCCCAGCGGACAGGCGCCCACTTCCCGCTCAATGGCGGCGAAAGGGTCGTCCAGCGCATCCATGAAGACGCGGCCCTGCACATTGACCACCAGCACCTGCCGACCGTTCTCGGCCGTGTAGAGATTGGCCCCGCGGCCCGGCGTGCCGGGCGGATAATTCACGGGGCGCAGCAACCGCGGCTGGCGCTCGATGAAGACCAGCGCCTCGCGCTGATCGAAGGCGTGATTGCCGGTGGTGATGCAATCGGCGCCGGCGGCGAGCATCTCGTCGCAAATCGCCTCGGTTATGCCGAAGCCGCCGGCGGCGTTCTCGCCATTGACGACGATGAAATCGAGCGCCCAGCGACGGCGCAGCTCCGGCAGCCGCTCCTGTATCGCCTTGCGCCCGGCCCGCCCCACCACATCGCCGATGAAGAGGAGGCGCATGCCGCGCTCGCTCGGCGATTGGTCGGGGGAATGGGGCATGAGAACGCTCGTGGGACCGGAGGAAAGCTCAGATGTTCCATATAGCGCAATGGGGCGGGGAGCAATTTTCCACGACGGCGAGAGCGTGGCGGCGGAACCCTTCGGTTTCTCAACTCGCGGCTTCATCCGCGGGCCCGGCTGATATAAGATGGGCTTTCCGAACCGGAGCGCCGCGTCCCTCATGTTCCATATCGCCGAGCTTCGCGGGCGCGAGCCTTTCGACCCCAATAAGGCGCCCGATGGCCCCTTCGTCGTCTTCGAGGACGGACGAAACGGCGCCGCTTTGCTCTTCGACGAGCCGGAGGAGATCATCCGCGCCGATACGGCGGCGGAGGTTCCGGCGGCTTTCGCGCGCATGGAGGCCGCGACGCGGCGCGGGCTCTTCCTCGCGGGCTACGCCGGCTATGAGCTGGGCTATGCTCTCGAGGCGAAATTCGCGAGCGGCCCCCTGCCCCAGGCGCGCACGCCGCTGCTGCTCTTCGGCGCATTCCGCGCGCCGCGCCAATATGAGTGGCGCAACGCCGCCTCGCTGGCGACCGAGACCGCGCCGGTCGAGGTCGCGCTGACCCCCGCCTGGAGCCTCGCCGAATATACCGAGCGCTTCGACGCCTGCCGCGAGTTCATCTATGCGGGCGACGTCTATCAGATCAATCTGACCTTCCCCATGCATGGACGCTACGAGGGCGAGGCGACGGCGCTCTATCGCGCGCTGCGCAAGCGCCAGCCGGTCGCCTATGGCGGCGTGGTCGCGCTCGGCGCGGAGAGAATCGTCTCGCTCTCGCCGGAGGTTTTCTTCGACGCCTGCGAAGGCGTCATACGCGCGCGGCCGATGAAGGGAACCGCGCGCCGCGGCTTTCTGCCGACGGAGGATATGGCGCGCGCCGCGCTGCTGACGCAGGACGAGAAATCCCGCGCCGAAAATCTGATGATCGTCGATCTGCTGCGCAATGATCTCTCGCGCCTCTCCGAGATCGGCTCGGTGCGCGTGACCGATCTCTTCACCGTCGAGACCTATCCGACGCTGCATCAGATGACCTCCGGCATAGAGGCGAAGCTGCGCGAGGGCGTGACGCTCGCCGATCTCTTCGCGGGCCTGTTTCCCTGCGGCTCCGTGACCGGCGCGCCGAAGATTCGCGCCATGGAGATCATTCGCGATCTCGAATGCGCGCCCCGCGGCGTCTATTGCGGCTCGCTCGGCCTCATCGCGCCCGACGGGGCGATCCGTTTCAATGTGGCGATCCGCACGCTCACACTTTTCCCCGATGGGGAGCTCGTCTGCAACGTCGGCTCTGCGGTCGTGGCCGATTCGCGGGCGCGCGAGGAATATGAGGAATGTCTGATCAAGGCGAAATTCCTGACCGGAGCGAAGACTTCGGCCTGATCGAAACGCTGCTGTGGACGCAGGACGGCGGCTTTCTCTATCTCGATGAGCATATCGCGCGGCTTTCCGCCTCGGCGCGCGCGCTCGGCTTTCTCCATAGCGACGAGGCCTTTCTCGCGGCGCTGAACGAGGAGGTCGCCGATCCGCTCGATGATCGTCTGCGCGTGCGCTATGCGCTCGGCCGCGACGGCCGTTTCGAGGCCAGCTCGCTGCCGATCGACGCGATCACGCCGGACACGATCTGGCGCGTCGCCGTCGCCGAGGCACGCTTCGAATCCGATGATCCGATGCTGCGCCACAAGACGACGCGGCGCGAGCTCTACGAGCGCGAGCTGGCGGAAGCGGCGATGCGCTGCCGCGCGGATGAAGTGCTATTCCGCAATGAGCGCGACGAGGTTTGCGAGGGCGCGCGCACCAATGTGTTTCTCGCGCGGGATGGCGCGCTGCTGACGCCGCCGCTCTCCAGCGGGCTGTTGCCGGGGACATTGCGCGCGCATCTTCTCGCGAGCGGCAAGGCGCGCGAGGCCGTGCTGCGGCTCGAGGATTTTTCTGGCGACGCCGAATTTTATTTCGGCAATTCCGTGCGTGGGCTGGTGCGCGCGGCGTTGATCGTCGAGGAAAAGCTCGTCGAGGACGAGACCGCCGAGAACGAACCGTGATCCACATCCGCCCCGCCGCGCGCACGGATAGCGCGCTGGTCGCCGCCTTCGTGCGCGAGCTCGCGGATTATGAGAAGCTCTCGCATGAGGTCGAAGCCTCGGAGGAGACGCTCGCCGATGCCCTGTTCGCGCAAAATCCGCGCGTCTTCTGCGATATCGCCGAATGGGACGGCGCGCCCGCCGGCTTCGCTCTGTGGTTCTATACTTTCTCGTCCTTTCGCGGCCGGCACGGAATCTGGCTCGAGGATATTTTCGTGCGCCCGCAATTTCGCGGCGCCGGCATAGGCAAGGCGCTGCTGGCCCATCTCGCGCGGCGCTGCGTCGCCGAGGGACTCGGCCGCTTCGAATGGTCGGTGCTGGATTGGAACGCGCCCTCGATCGCCTTTTATGAGGCGCAGGGCGCAAAGCTCATGCAGGAATGGAAGATCTGCCGCACGACCGGCGCCGCTCTGGAAGCGCTCGCGGAAAAATGATCCCGCATCCCTCCCTTCTCCCACTTGTGGGAGAAGGTGGCCCCGCGCAGCGGGGTCGGATGAGGGTCCTTCGGAATTGGGCGGCATTGAAAACCACGCGCGGATTGTCGTCGCATTCCGGCGCGTGAGAATCAGTTTCATCAGAGCCGCAAATCGCAGCGGCCCTCATCCGACCCGACTACGTCGGGCCACCTTCTCCCACAAGTGGGAGAAGGGGCGCAGCGGCGAGACTCAGCCCTTCTCGGGCAGGTTCAAGCGAATGTGCAATTCGCGCAGCTGCTTGGCCGTCGCCTCGGAGGGCGCGCCCATCAGCAGATCTTCGGCGCGCTGATTCATCGGGAACAGCACCACCTCGCGCAAATTCTCCTCGCCCGCGAGCAGCATCACGATGCGATCGACGCCCGGCGCGATTCCGCCATGCGGCGGGGCGCCATATTGGAAGGCGCGATACATGCCGCCGAATTTCTCGATCAGCACATCCTCGCCATAGCCGGCGATCTCGAAGGCCTTCTTCATAATGTCCGGGCGATGGTTTCGGATCGCGCCCGAGGACAATTCGATGCCGTTGCAGACGATGTCGTATTGATAGGCGAGAAGATCGAGCGGGTCCTTGCTCTCCAGCGCCTCCAGGCCGCCCTGCGGCATGGAGAAGGGATTATGCGAGAAGTCGATCTTCTTGTCGTCCTCGTTGTATTCATACATCGGGAAGTCGACGATCCAGCAGAATTCGAAGACATCCGTCTTCGACAGGCCGAGCTCGGTTCCGACGCGCAGACGCGCGGCGCCGGCGAGCTTGGCCGCCTTCAGCTCCTCGCCGGCCGAGAAGAACAGCGCATCGCCCGCCTTCACGCCGCCCTTGGCGGCGAGCGCGGCCAGCGCCTCCGGCGGAATGAACTTCGCGATCGGCCCCTTGCCGATCAGCGCGCCATTCTCCTCATCGAAGATGATGTAGCCGAGGCCCGGCGCGCCTTCCGACCGCGCCCAATCATTGAGCTTGTCGAAGAAGCTGCGCGGCTGCGACGCTGCGCCCGGCGCCGGAATGGCGCGCACCACCTTGCCCTTGAAGGCCTTGAAGCTCACATCGTCGCGCGCGAATTCCGCGCTCACATCGGCGATGATGAGCGGATTGCGCAGGTCCGGCTTGTCGGAGCCATATTTCAGCATGGCGTCGCGGAAGGCGATCTTGGGGAAGACGGGCGTCACCGGCTTGCCGCCGCCGAACTCCTCGAACACGCCACGCAGCACGGGCTCGACCGAAGCGAACACGTCTTCCTGCGTCACAAAGCTCATTTCGATATCGAGCTGGTAGAACTCGCCGGGGCTGCGGTCGGCGCGGGCGTCCTCGTCGCGGAAACAGGGCGCGATCTGGAAATAGCGATCGAAGCCCGCCACCATCAGCAGCTGCTTGAACTGCTGCGGCGCCTGCGGCAGCGCGTAGAATTTGCCGGGATGAATGCGCGAAGGCACCAGAAAGTCGCGCGCGCCCTCCGGCGAGGAGGCCGTGAGGATTGGCGTCTGGAACTCGAAGAAGCCCTGGGACTTCATCCGCTGGCGCAGCGAATCGATCACCTGGCCGCGCAGCATGATATTGGCGTGCAGCTTCTCGCGGCGCAGATCCAGGAAGCGGTATTTGAGCCGCGTCTCCTCGGGATAGGGAAGGTCGCCGAAGACCGGCAGCGGCAGCTCGGCGGCGGGGCCGAGCACCTCGATCTCGGTGACATAGACCTCGACGAGGCCGGTCGGCATGTCGGGATTTTCGGTGCCGGCGGGGCGCTTGCGCACCTCGCCGTCGAGGCGCGCGACCCATTCCGAGCGCAGCTTCTCCGCGGCTTTGAAAGCCGGCGAGTCGGGGTCGACCACGCATTGGGTGAGGCCGTAATGATCGCGCAGATCGATGAACAGAACCCCGCCGTGGTCGCGAATGCGGTGGCACCAGCCGGAGAGACGGATTTTCTCGCCGGCGTGGGCCTCGCGCGGCTCTCCACAATTATGCGAACGATAGCGATGCATTTTGCGTGTCTTTTGTCTCGTAGGGAGGGACGTTTCTAGCCGCGGAGAAGCGCAGGGGGAAGGGCCGGTGTCAAGCCGGAGCGTCGCGCTTGCGGGCGCGACCACCGCGCCATGGCGGACGAACGGAAGCGCAGCCTCAGCCGGGCGCGCCGATACGGGCGGCCGGGCGCGAGCGCGGCCGCTGCTCGCCGCCGACGATGGCGAAAGCGGAAGGCGTCGCCAGCAGCGTCTCGACCAGAGCGAGATTGAGGCGATGGCCGCCGCGATAGGAGCGGAAAGCGCCGACGATCGGCGCGCCGGCGAGGGCGAGATCGCCGAGCACATCCAGCATTTTGTGACGGACGAACTCGTCGGCGAAGCGCAGTCCCTGCGGATTGAGCGCGCGGCCCTCCGAGAGGACGATGGTGTTGTCCAGCGAGGCGCCGAGCGCCCTGCCCTCTCGCCACAGACGCTCCGCGTCCGACAGAAAGCCGAAGGTTCGGGCGCGCGCGATCTCGGCGCGAAAGCTCGCCGGCGTCAGCCGCATCCGCCGCCGCATGCGGCCGATGGGCGCGGCGGCGTAGGAAATCTCGACATCCATGGAGAAGCTGCCAGACGCGGGAGCCAGCTCCGCCCAGGCGGCGCCGTCGGCGACGCGCACCGGCGCGCGAATCACAACGGCCCGGCGCGGCGCGTCGAGCGCCACGATTCCGGCCTCGTCGATGGCCGCGACGAAGGCCGCCGCCGAGCCGTCCATCGCCGGAACCTCCGGCCCGTCGACCTCGATGGCGACATTATCGACCCGAAGGCCGCGCAGCGCCGCCATCAGATGTTCGATCGTCGAGATCGACGCGGCGCCCGAGCCGAGCCGCACGCAAAGATCGGTGGAGGAGACATTGCGCGCCTCGGCGCGTAGCGCATCCACGCCGCCGAGCCGCGAGAACATAATTCCCGAGCCTGCTTCGGCGGGCGTCAGAAGGAGCCGCGAGGCGAGGCCGCTATGCGCGCCGACGCCGTCCAGCGCCACTGCGGCGCCGAGCGTCGTCTGCATCCTCGTCGGTCGATGCGACGTCATCGATTTCGTCTCACTCCGGGACAGCGGTCGAGTCCGCCGCGCGCGATGATGCGCGATTGTGGCGAAGCGGCGCCCGCGCAGAATAATCCGCGCCGCAGCGGGGCTCCAGTCACGGTTTTTTACAAAATGTTACAGCCGATCCGAATGAGAAAAGGCCCGCCGGAGCGGGCCTTTCACAGTTTTCGAGTTCGGCGACGAAAGATCAATTGTTGATCTGGCGGCGCAGGAAGGCCGGGATCTCGAGCTGCTCCTCCTCGATCGAGCGGGCCTGCGCGACGCGGCGGCCATGCGGATCGAGGCCGGCGTGTCCGGCCGGCTGCTGCGGCGCCTGGGGAACCGGACGCTTGGCGTATTCCGCATGTCCCTGGGAGGGCGCGGGCGCCTGCGGGCGCATCTGCGGACGCGGCGCGGCGGCGGCCGCCGGCCCCTGCAGCGCATCCTCCTGACGGCTCGCGCCGAAGGAGGCGAGACGCTCCAGCAGCGTGCGGCGACGGGCGGCCTCCGGCGCCTGGGCGGCGGCGTCGCCGCGCGCCTGGCGATATTGCTCCTGCACCGGACGCGGGAAGTCCTCGATCTGCGGCATGCGCATGCGCGGCAGCTCGGCGGCCGGCGGGATGTAGGGCTCATGCGCCTCCATCATCGGGGCCGGCTGCGGCGCGGGCTCCGGCGCATAGACCGGACGCGTCGACACCTGCTCGAGATAGACATCGCGCGAGGGCGCCTGCGCCTGCTGCGGCTCGCCGTAATAGGGCGAGGGCTGCTGGCGCTCGACCGGGGCCTGCGCGGGCTCGGGCGCATAGCCGGGAGCCGCATAGGCCTGCTGCGGAGCCGGCTCGGCGACCGTCTGGACGAAGGACACCCGGCCCTGCGCCGCCACCTGGGCGCGCAGACGCTCGGCGGCCTCCAGCACGCGGGCTTCCGCCGCGGCGGCGTCCTCGGCGGCGGTGGAGGGCAGATCGATGCCCGTCGCCACCACCGACACGCGCACGACGCCCTCGAGCGACGAATCGAAGGTCGCGCCGAGGATGATGTTGGCGTCCTCGTCCACCTCCTGGCGGATGCGGCTCGCCGCCTCGTCCACCTCATAGAGGGTGAGGTCGTTGCCGCCGGTGATCGAGATCAAGAGGCCGCGGGCGCCCTTCATCGACACTTCGTCGAGCAGCGGATTGGCGATGGCCGCCTCCGCCGCCAGGCTGGCGCGGCGCTCGCCGGTGGCCTCGCCCGTGCCCATCATCGCCTTGCCCATGCCGCGCATGATCGAGCGCACATCGGCGAAGTCGAGATTGATGAGGCCTTCCTTGACCATGAGATCAGTGACCGAGGCGACGCCCGAGTAGAGCACCTGATCGGCCATGGCGAAAGCGTCGGCGAAGGTCGTCTTCTCCGTGGCGATGCGGAAAAGATTCTGATTCGGGATGATGATCAGAGTGTCGACCGACTTCTGCAATTCGGCGATGCCGCCCTCGGCGATGCGCAGACGACGCGCGCCCTCGAAATGGAAGGGCTTGGTCACGACGCCGACGGTCAGAATGCCCATCTCGCGCGCGGTGGCGGCGATGACCGGGGCCGCGCCCGTGCCCGTGCCGCCGCCCATGCCGGCGGTGACGAAGACCATATGCGCGCCATTGAGGTGCTCGCGGATCTCGTCCTTGGCCTCTTCCGCGGCGGCGCGGCCGACTTCCGGCTGCGCGCCGGCGCCGAGGCCTTCCGTCACCTGCAGGCCCATCTGAATGATGTGCTCGGCGCGCGCCGAGGCGAGCGCCTGCGCGTCGGTGTTGGCGATCAGAAAGTCCACCCCGGAGAGGCCCGACATGATCATATTGTTGACGGCGTTGCCCCCGCCGCCGCCGACGCCGCACACCAAAATGCGGGGCTTCAATTCCCGGAGCTCGGGCGCCTTGAGATTGATCGTCATCGCCAGACCTTTCGACTGATTTTCATGCGACTGCGCGTCGGTTGCCATCCCCGGAGCGTTTCGCCGACGCGCGCCTCGCTCTCCATGCTCGAAATGCTCAGAAACTGTCTCTCAACCACTGTCCGACCCGAGAGATGTACCCATTGGTCCCGGTCCCGCGCGTCTCCGCCTCGCGACGCGGCTCGAAATATTCGCGCCCCGCGAATTGCGGATAGACGAGCAGGCCGACGGCCGCGGCGAAAGCCGGGCTCCTGGCCGATTCGGGCAGGCCGTCGATGCCGGCCGGCCGGCCGACGCGCACCTGTCCGCCCAGAATGCGGCGCGCCGCCTCCGGCAGGCCCGTGAGCATGCAGGCGCCGCCGGTGAGCACCACGCGCCGCCCCGCATGCGCCGAGAAGCCGGACGCCGCCAGACGGTCGCGCAGGAACTCCAAAGTCTCCTCGACGCGCGGACGAATGATGCGCACGAGATGCGATTTCGGCGCATGCGCCGGATGCTCGCCGCTGTCGCCCACATGATCGAAGGCGATCGTCTCGCGATCGTCGGAGGGCGAGGAGATCGCCGCGCCATAGAGCGTCTTCAGACGCTCGGCGTCGCTCAGACGACAGTCGAGGCCGCGGGCGATATCCATGGTGATGTGATTGCCGCCGAGCGTCACCGCATCGACATGCGCCAGCGCGCCGCCCGCGAAGACGGCGAGCGAGGTGACGCCCGCGCCCATGTCGATGACGATGGCGCCGAGCTCCGCCTCATCGGCCTCCAGCACGGCGAGGCCGGCGACATAAGGCGCCGCGGCGGCCGCCTCTATGCCGAGATGGCAGCGCTCCACCGCGACCAGAAGATTGCGCATCGCCGCCTGATCGCAGCTCGCGACATGGAGATCGACGCCGAGCTCGCCGCCGACCATGCCGGCCGGCTCGCGAATGCCGGGCGTTCCATCCAGCGAGAAGCCAGTGGGCAGCGAATGCATGACCACGCGGCCGCGCTCCGTCACATGGGCGGCGGAAGCCTCGAGCACGCGATGCACGTCGGAGGGCGCGACGGCGCCGGAGACGACGCGCGTCTTGGCGGCGAAATGCTGCGAGGCGAGCCGCCCGCCGGAAGCGGTCACGATGATGGCGTCGATCTGCGAGCGCGCCATGCGCTCGGCCGCGTCCACCGTACGGCGAAGCGCGCTCTCGACTTCCTCCATATCGACGATCTGGCCGGCCTTCACGCCGCGCGAGCGCTGATGGCCGATGCCGAGCACGCGCGCGCGATGCGTGCGCCCGCGCGGCGAGCCGTCGCCGACAGGCGTCAGCCGCGCGATGATGCAGGCGATCTTCGACGTGCCGACGTCGAGCACCGCCATGGTCGCGCTGCGGCGCGCGCCGAGCTGCTTCATTCGCGGCGGGAAGAGATGTGGCTTCATGTCTGGCCGCCCTTGTGTGAACCACGCGAACTCGCGGCCGCGCGCGCGGCGGCCGCCTCCTCGGAGAGGCGCGCCGCTACGCGTCCCGGCGCGCGCAAATCGATCGAGATCACATCCTTATCGAGGATCCTGGCCTCACGCTGGAGTCGCTGCAGAACGGCGAGCGCCGCCTCGGGATCCTGCTCGGGGAGCTTGACCTCGACGCCATTGGTCATGTCGAGCGACCATCGCCGCCCGGAGACGAGAACGCCGGCGCGCACGCGCGATTTGAGATCGCCGGCGGCCTCCAGCAGCCGCATGTATTCGTCGAGCCGCTTTTCCGCGCCCTCGCCGACGACGAAGGGCAGACCCAGGAATCGCTCGTCGCGCATCTCGTCGATGACGACGCCATCCGCGGCGACGACAGAGAGCTTGCCGTCGCGCTGCCAGAGCGCGAAGGGCCGCCGCCCCTCGAGCGCGATGATCAGCCGATCGGGATAGAGCTTCAGCACGCGCGCGCTCTCCACCAGCGGCAGCGCGGTCAGCCGCTCGCGAATCGTCTCGGCGTCGAGAAAGAGAAGCGAATGCGTGGGCTTCACGCCCGAAGCGGCGAGCACGTCGCTCTCGGACAGCTCGCCGAGCCCGCTGATGGTGACCACCTCGATGGAAAAGCCGAGCGCGCGCGCCACGATATCGCGCGGCGCGCCATTGCGGGCGACGAATTCCGCATAGCCGCCATTATGCGCGACGCCGACGAAGCCGACGCCGCCGAACAGCAGAGCGAGCGCCGCCGTGCCGATTCCCGGCAGAGCGGCGAGCCGCGACAGACGCCCGCGCTCCGCGCGCGGAGCCGAGGCGGCCGGCGGGCGGACGCGCCGCTCGGCCGGCTGGGAGGCGACGGGGTTTACGTAAGGGGTGGAATAGGCGCCGGCTTGATACGATCCGGCTTGGACGGGATGCGGATGCGCGACATCGAAGAGAGCCTCGACGGGCTCCCTCAACGATCGCAGGACGCGTCTTCCACCATCCATCTTACGAGCTCGCCAAACGAATATCCGGCATATGCCGCCATTTCGGGAACCAGCGAGGTCTCGGTCATGCCCGGCTGCGTGTTGACCTCCAGCACGACGAGCTCGCCCGTTCCTCCGGGTCGATCGTCGTATCGAAAGTCCGCACGGCTGACGCCACGACAGCCGAGAGCCCGATGAGCCTCGAGCGCCAACTGTTGGACCTCTTGGTAAATATTTTGTTTAAGATTCGCCGGAAGCACGTGTTTCGACCCGCCTTTCGCGTATTTCGCGTCGAAACCGTAGAAGTCCTCCGACACGGGGAGGATTTCGATCACGTCGAGCGGTCGATCGCCCATCACCGCGCAGGTCAGCTCGCGGCCGTCGACGAAATTCTCCGCCAGCATGAAATCGCCATGGCGCCAATCGGCGGCGGCCAGCTCCTGCGGCGGATGCGAGCGCCCCTCCTTGACGATGAAGACGCCGAAGGACGATCCTTCGCTCACCGGCTTCAGCACGTAAGGGGGCTCGAGGGCATGGGCCTTGGCCGCCTCGAGACGATGCACCACCCGGCCCCGCGGCACAGGCACGCCGGCCGCCGCCATGACGCTCTTGGCCACATCCTTCTTCATCGCCAGCGACGAGGCGAGCACGCCCGAATGCGTATAGGGGATGCGCAGAATCTCGAGCACGCCCTGAATGGCGCCATCCTCGCCGAAGCGGCCGTGCAGCGCATTGAAGGCCACATCCGGCGCGAGCTTGGCGAGAACCTCGGCGACGTCGCGGCCGACATCGACGCGGGTGACGCGAAAGCCGACGCTCTCCAGCGCCTTGGCGCTGGCCTCGCCCGAGCGCAGCGAGACCTCTCGCTCCGAGGAGAATCCGCCCATGAGCACGGCGACGTGAGCAGTCATGACGCACCTTTGCGTGGTTGCGGGCGACCTCGCCCGATGAAAGAACGAACCGCCTCGAAAACCGCTTCGGCCTGCTTGGCGTCGAGCCGTCCGGCGCGCCGCACGATCCGCGAGGGCTCGACATTGGCGATCTTGACTGGCCGGACGATCGACGGGCTCGAAAGTCCGGCCGCCGATAAATCCTCGATCGGCATGTCGTGATCCATGCCGGAATTCTGCGCCGTGGTGATCATGACCAGCCAGAGAAATCCTGCGGACATCACCTCGTCATTCGAGACGACGAGAGCCGGCCGCCGCTTTTCCGCGAAGCGATCCGAATAGGGGAAGGGCACGACGACCACGTCGCCCGGCGCGTAGCGCGTCACGTCAATCTCCTCCGAGAGCCATGTTCGGCGCCGGCGCTCTCAAAGATCGGCATAGGCTTCGTCGTCGGCGTCGCTCGCCCATTCGGTGAAAGTCGCAAAAGGATCGTCGTCCTCATTGGGCGCGCCGCGCTCGATCCGCACGCCGGACTCGTCGATGACATAGCGTAGCCGATCCCCCGGCTTTATGCGCAAGCGTTCACGGACCTCCGCCGGCAGCACCGTCTGGCTCTTCACGGAAACCTTCGAATATACGGTCCGGCGCCTGGCGGACGGCATGGCTCACGCTCCTTCCGTCTTACTGTCTTACCGACTTACTATAGGCCGAGTCGAGGGCAAGTCCAGACGCTCACTCCGCCTGCCGCCAAATCTCTATATCCCCCGCCTGTTTCGCGAGCCTGTAGCCATCGAGCGCGCCGGCCATTTCCGAGCGCTTCAGCACCCATTCCCGCGTCGCCCGATCTTCGGCGACGATAATGTCCGGCCGCCCGGCGCGAATATCCTCGGCCAGCGCAGCGAGATCGGCGCTGCGCCGCGCCTCCAGCCGCTGGCGGCGTTCCGGCCCCGCCGTCTCCAGCAGCCGGCCGACGGCCGCGGTGACGAAGAGCGCGTTCTGGCGGCCGACCCATTCGCCGGCGAGCCGCCGCGTCAGAGGATGGCCGAAATCGAGCTGGCTGGCGATGATCGCGATGCGCGGATGCGGCGGCGCGACCGCGGCCACGGCGGCCGTGAGGCCCTCGTGCTCCTCGCGATCGGTCAGCTGCTCGACGATTCCGAAATAGGCCGGCGCGGCGAGCAGCGCCGGCACGAACAGGAATTTCGTCAGCGCCGCGCGCAGGCCGGCGACCGGGGCCGCTCGGTCGCGAAGCGCGAAAAATATCCAGGCGAACAGCAGCAGGACCATCGCCGGATAGGCGTGATTCATCCAGCCCTTCCCCTGCAGCAGAAAGGCGGCGAAAAAGCCGAGAGAGGCGGCGAGCGCGACGAGCGACGCCCGGCCGAGCGCAGCCCCGCGCGCCGCGACGAGAAAGCCCACGAGCAGCGCCAGATAGGCGAGCGCGAGCGAATGCGCGAGAAAATGGCCGAGATCGTCGCGCGCCGGTCCATAGACCTCGAGCGCGAGCGGCAGCGCCTCGTCGACATAGGCCGGAAAGGCGATCAGCATCGCGCCGGTCGCGACCACGGCGGCGAGCGCCGCGGCGACCAGCTCCGCCCGCAGCGAGGCGCGCGCGCTGCGCTCCCGCCACGCGAGCGCCAGCGCCGGCAGAGCGATGGCGAGGATGAAATGCGGCTTCATCGCCACGGCGAGACCGCCGCACAATCCCGCGACGACGCGCAAGGGGAGCGGCGCCGACGCGCGCTCCTCCGCCAGCGCGGCGAGCAGCGGCAGCAGAGCGAGCAGAGCGATATGCTCGCGCTCGGCGAAGACGATCTCCGGCGCGACCAGCAGCAGAAAGATCGCGGCGTTGAGCAGTTGCATCCATTCGCGCCGGCCGCGCGCCGCGCCATGCCGCAGCAGCAAGAAGGAAAAGCCGATGGAGCCCGCCGCGGCGAGAAACACCAGAGCCGCGACCATCGCCTCCGCCGGAAGATGCAGCGCGCGGGCCAGCAGCACGGCCGGCATGAGCGAGAGAAAGGCCGCCGGCGGATTGGGATCGCTCGCCTCGACATAGGCGATGCGCCCATCGAGAACCTTCTCGGCGAAAGTCAGGAACCAGGAGACGTCGCAATCGATATGGCCGATGAGCTGCTGCGCGACGGCGACAATAGCGAGCGCCGCGCCGAGCAGCGGGCTCGACAGCAGCAGCGCGAGCCCGTCGCTCTCGACGCGCGCGCGCGCGCTCTTCTCGAGGACACTCATGCGAGGGCGAGGCCGATCCGCTTGATCTCCCAGCGCAGCACAACGCCGCTCTTCTCCCGCACGCGCCGCCGCACCTCCTCGCCCAGCGCCTCGACGTCGGCGGCTGTCGCCTGGCCGCGATTGACGAGGAAATTGCAATGCATCTCGCTGACCTGCGCATCGCCGATCACGAGCCCGCGGCAACCGGCCTCGTCGATCAATTGCCACGCTTTATGGCCGGGCGGATTGGCGAAAGTGGAACCGCCGGTCTTCTCGCGAATGGGCTGCGAGGCTTCGCGCGCCTGCGTGATGCGCTCCATCTCCGCGAGGATCGTCGCGGGATCGCCCTTGCGGCCCTGATACAGCGCTTGCGTGAAAATCACATCCTCCGGCGCATCGCTATGGCGATAGGAGAAGCCGAGATCGGCGTTGGCGTAGACACGCGTATTGCCGGAACGATCGACGCCGCGCGCCTCGATCAGCGCATCCTTGGTCTCGCCGCCATGCGCGCCCGCATTCATGCGCAGCGCGCCGCCGACGCCGCCCGGAATGCCGCGATAGAAAGCGAGACCGTCTAAGCCGGCGTCCGCCGCCGCGCGCGCGAGCTTCACATCGGGAACGGCCGCGCCGACGCGAATGCGCTCGCCCTCCTCCACCGTAATGGCGCCGAAGCCCTTGGCCGTCAGCCGCACCACGACGCCCGGCACGCCGCCGTCGCGCACGATGAGATTGGAGCCGAGGCCGATGACCGTGACCGGAATCTCGCGCGGCAGACGCGCGAGAAAGTAGGCGAGATCATCCTCGTCCGCCGGCGAGAAGAGAAGCTGCGCCGGCCCGCCGACGCGAAACCAGGTGAGAGGCGCGAGCGGCTCATTGGCGGAAAGACGCCCGCGCAATTCCGGCATGAGCGCGGCGATCTCGGCCGAGATATCTCGAAAGCTCATCCGCAATCTCCGTGCGCGATTCCTTCTCCCGCCTGCGGGAGAAGGTGGCCTCGCGAAGCGAGGTCGGATGAGGGTCCGTGAATATTGCGCGCAACGTAAGAGCACAGCGAAACGAGGAGCCTGGCACTTCGGCGCGGGCCCTCATCCGACCCGACTGCGTCGGGCCACCTTCTCCCACGAGTGGGAGAAGGAGCGCGCGTTCTGCATGTCTGCGCAATTGTCATGGCGCGAGCTCCGCCAATTGCACGGGCAGCGCATAGGCCCATTTCGTAATGTCGCCGGCGCCGAGAAACACGACATAATCCCCCGGCGCGGCGATCTCGCGGATCAAGCCCGGCAGCTCCTGCGGCGAAGCGAAGGCGCTCGCGCGCTGCCCTTGCGCAGCGGCGGCGCGCGCCAGCGCGGAACCGTCGACGCCCTCTATCTTGCTTTCGCCAGCCGGATAGACATCGGCGATCAGCGCCACATCGGCGTCGCTGAAACAGCCGGCGAATTGATCGAACAAGGATTGCAGCCGCGTGTAGCGATGCGGCTGCATGATGGCGATCACCTTGCCCTTGGTTGAAGCGCGCGCGGCGCGCAGCACGGCGGCGATCTCGACCGGATGATGGCCGTAATCGTCGAAGATGGAAACGCCCTTCCACTCGCCCGTCTTGGTGAAGCGCCGCTTCACGCCGGCAAAGCGCGCGAGCCCGTCGCGAATCTTGTCCGCGGGAACGCCGAGCCGATGCGCCACCGCAATGGCCGCCGTGGCGTTGAGCGCATTGTGCCGTCCCGCCGCCGGCAGCAGAAGCTCGACGAGCCGCGTCTCTACGCCCGTATCGCGATCGCGCAGCAGCACGGAAAAGCGTCCGACGCCGCCGGAAAGATCGAGATCGAGCAAGCGCGCCTCGGCATCCGCGCTCTCGCCATAGGAAATGACGCGGCGATCCTCGACTTGGCCGATGATCTCGCGCGCGGTCGGATGATCGAGGCAGACTGCCGCGAAGCCATAGAATGGCAGATTTTCGATGAAGCTACGAAAGCCCTTCTTCACGCCGTCGAAATCGCCGAAATGATCCAAATGCTCGGGATCGACATTGGTGACGATGGCGACTTCCGCCGGCAGCTTCAAGAATGTGCCGTCGCTCTCGTCGGCTTCCACCACCATCCATTCGCCGGCGCCCGGCCGCGCATTCGTGCCATAGGCGTTGATGATGCCGCCATTCACGACCGTCGGATCGAGGCCGCCGGCGTCGAGCAGAGTGGCGACCAGCGAGGTGGTCGTCGTCTTGCCATGCGTGCCCGCGACGGCGACGCAGCGCTTGTCGCGCATCAGCTCCGCGAGCATCTCCGCGCGCTTGACCACGGGCAAGCGCTGCGCGCGCGCCGCGACGAGCTCGGGATTGTCGCGCTTGATCGCGCTCGACACGACGACGACGGCGGCTTCGCCCAGCCATTTGGCGTCATGCCCGACATGCACGCGCGCGCCCTTGCCGGCGAGCCGTTGCAGATTGGCGCTGTCGGCGGCGTCCGTGCCCTGCACCTCATAACCTTGCGCGAGCAGAATCTCGGCGACGCCGGACATTCCGATTCCGCCGATGCCGACGAAATGAATGGGGCCGAGACGGCGCGGCATTCTCATATCTGGCTCCCCTGCGCCGGCGCGGCGCTCTCTCTCTTCTGCGCGACGGCGAGCACGAGATCGGCGAGCCGCTCGGCCGCGTCGGTCACGCCGACGCTTTTCGCCGCCTGTGCGCGCCGCTGCAATTCGCCGCCGTCCGCGGCGAGCGCGGCGATGCGTTCGGCGAGCCATTGCGGCGTGAAATCGGCCTGGCGCACGACCTCCGCCGCGCCGGATTTCGCCAGCACGGCGGCGTTTGCCGCCTGATCCTGATCCAACGCATGCGGCAGCGGCACGAGAATGCTCGGCCGCCCGATCGCTGCCAGCTCGGTGACGGTGGAGGCGCCGGCGCGCGCGATCACGAGATGCGCCCCCGCGATGCGCTCCGGCAGATCGGCGAAGAAAGGCGCGATCTGCGCGACGATTCCGGCGCGCGCATAAGCGATGGTGACGCGCGCGAGATCTTCCTCGCGCGCCTGCTGCGTCAGCTCTATGCGCTCGCGCAATTCTTTCGGCAGAGATTCGAGCGCCGCCGGCGCGATATCGGACATCACCCGCGCGCCCTGCGAGCCGCCGGTGACGAGCAGGCGCAGCTTGCCGTCATCGAACGTAGGATAGGGCGTCGCGGCGGCGGCGAGCGCGGCGGGACGCAGCGGATTGCCGGTGACGACGATCTTCTCCGCCAGCGCAGCCGAAACGCCGGCGAGCGGAAAGCCCGACGCAACGCTATCGACGCGGCCGGCGAGAAAGGAGTTGGCGCGGCCCATCACCGCATTCGCCTCATGCAGCACGGTCGGAATGCGCAGAAGCGAGGCGGCGAAGAGCGGCGGCACGCTGGGATAGCCGCCGAAGCCGACGACGGCGAGCGGGCGAATGCGCCGCAGGAGAAGCAGCGCCTGCAAGGCGCCGACGCCGAGCGTCGCAATGGCCTTCGCCTTGGCGAGGGCCGAGCCGCCGCGCGGCGTCGCGGAAGCGATCGTGTGCATTGCGCGCGCCGGAAATTCGCCGCCATAGCGCAAGGCGCGCTCATCGGTGACGAGCTCCACCTCGAGCCCGCGCGCGCGCAGCGCATGCGCCAGCGCCTCGGCCGGAAAAAGATGGCCGCCGGTGCCGCCGGCGGCGAGCAGAACCGGCGCGCTCATGCCGCCGCTCCCATCGGCGCGGGGCCGACATGCGCGGTCTCGACGACCGGCTCGATGTGCGGGCGCCGGCGCGTGACGGCGAGCAGAAAGCCGAAGCCCAGCGCCAGCGAGATGAGCGAGGAGCCGCCGTACGAAATGAAAGGAAGCGTCATGCCTTTCGACGGCATCAGCTGGAGATTGACCGCCATGTTGATGCAAGCCTGCAGGCCGAACAGCATGACGAGGCCGGCGGTGGCGAAGCCGCAGAAAAGATCGTCGTTGCGCGAGGCCGAATAGAGCCCGCGCAGCACGATGAAGCCATAGATCGCGGCGACGCCCATGCAGACGAAGAGGCCGAACTCCTCGCCGATGACGGCGAAGATCGTATCCGTATGCGCATCCGGCAAGATGCGCTTCAGCGTGCCTTCGCCCGGCCCTTTGCCGAACCAGGAGCCGCTGATGAAGCTGTAGAGCGCCGTATCGGCCTGGAATGTGTCGGCGACGCCCTGCCCCGCCGCTTGCGGATCGAGAAAGCGCGTCACGCGCGCATGAACATGCGGCAGAAATTTATAGGCCGCGACCGCGCCCACCGCGCCCGCGCCGCCGACGCCGAAAATCCAGAACCAGTGAATGCCGGCCATGAACAAGAGTCCCGCCCAGACGAGCGAGATCAGCATGGTCTGACCGATGTCCGGCTGCATCACCAGCGGCGCGACAGTGACGGGCAGCAGCGCGATGGCGAGAAGATTGCCGGGAACGTCCTTGCGCTTGGCGCCTTCCGAAAACGCCCAGGCCGCCATGATGACGAAGGCCGGCTTCAAGAATTCGGAGGGCTGAATGCCGAAGATCCAACGCTTGGCGCCCTTCACCTCCTGCCCGAAGAACAGCGTGCCGACGACGAGCGCGAGCGAGACGATCCACAGCACGATCGCCGCGCGGCGCACATGACGCGGCGTGAGAAAGGAGACGCCGATCATCACCAGGATCGCTGGACCGAGATACAGCACCTGCCGATGCACGAAATAGAAGGTGGAGAGATGCAGCCGCTCGGCGACGGGCGGGCTGCCGGCCATGGCGAAGACGAGGCCGCAGACGATGAGCAGCGCGACGCCGGCGAGGAGCCAGCGGTCGATCGTCCAGGCCCAATCAGAGAAGGTGGAACGCTCCGCGCGCGAGATCATGGGGTTTCTCCGGCAATGGGCGCATGCGCATGCAGCTCGCGCGCGAGCAGGCGAAAAGCGTCGCCGCGCGCTTCGAAATTGGCGAATTGATCGTAAGAGGCGCAGGCCGGCGACAGCAGCACCACGGGCTCGCGCGCCTCGCTCAGCGCGGCCTCCTCGGCCGCGCGCGCGATCGCCACATCGAGCGTTCCGCATTGCTCATAAGTCACCGCGCCCTCGAGCGTGCGCGCGAAATCCTGCGCCGCCGCGCCGATGAGATAGGCTTTGGCGATGCGCGAGAACAGCGGACGCAGCGGCTCTATGCCGCCCTCCTTGGCCTTGCCGCCGGCGATCCAGAAAATATCGTCATAGGAGAGCAGCGCCTTCTCCGCGGCGTCGGCGTTGGTGGCTTTCGAGTCGTTGACGAAGACGACGCGTCCGCGACGCCCCACTTCTTCCATGCGATGCGGCAGGCCGGGATAGGTGAGCAGCCCGCGCGCGATCTCCGCGCAGGAGAGCCCGCAATGCCATGCGGCGGCGGCGGCGAAGGCGGCGTTCTGCGCATTATGCGCGCCACGCAATGTGCGCGCGCCCTCGAGATCTCCGAGCGTCTCGGTCTCCTCCGGCGCATGGCCGGCCTCGCGATAGAGCGCCTTGCGGTCCTCGATGAAAAAGCCCCAATCGAGCGCGCGCGCGGCGGAGACGGGATAGACGCGCTGGCCCTCGCGGCCTCGCTCGGTCAGCCGCGCGCCGATCGCGTGAGAGAAAGCGTCGTCGACGCCGATCAGCGCGACATCGGCGCCGGCGACGAGACGCTCCTTCACCGCCGCGTAATTCTCCATCGTTCCGTGCCGGTCGATATGGTCCGGCGTCAAATTGATGAGAATGCCGATGGACGGCGCGAGCGAAGGCGTGAGATCGATCTGAAAGGACGAGCATTCGATGACGTGAATGCGCGCCTCGGAGGGCGGCTCGAGATCGAGGATCGGCGTGCCGATATTGCCGCCGAGCTGCACATCCTTGCCGGCGCTGCGCAGAAGATGCGCGATCAGCGCCGTCGTCGTCGATTTGCCATTGGTGCCGGTGATGGCGATGAAGGGCGCGCCGGGCGCCTTCGCCTGCCGCTCGCGGCAGAAGAGCTCGATATCTCCGATCACCTCGACGCCGGCCTCGCGCGCGCGCGCGACGGTCCAATGCGGCTCTGGATGCGTCAGCGGCACGCCGGGCGAGAGAATGAGCGCGGAGAACTCGCGCCAATCCGCGCTCGTCAGATCGACGAGATCCACGCCCTGCGCCTGCGCCTTGGCGCGGCCGGGCTCGCCATCGTCCCAGGCGGCGACGCTGGCGCCGCCCGCGATCAATGCGCGCGCCGTCGACAGGCCGGAGCCGCCGAGACCAAAGAGCGCGACCTTGCGCCCTGCGAATGTCGTCGCCGGAGTCATGCGCTCACCTCAGCTTCAGCGAGGAGAGCCCCAGAAGGGCGAGAACGAAGGAGATGATCCAGAAGCGAATGACGATCTGCGGCTCGGTCCAGCCCATCTGCTCGAAGTGATGATGGATCGGCGCCATGCGAAACACGCGCTTGCCCGTGAGCTTGAAGCTCGCCACCTGCACGATGACGGAGGCGCCCTCGAGCACGAAGAGACCGCCGATGATGACCAGCACGAACTCCTGCTTGATGGCGACCGATGTGGTTCCGAGCAATCCGCCGAGCGCGAGCGAGCCGGTGTCGCCCATGAAGATCTGCGCCGGCGGCGCATTGAACCATAGAAAGCCGAGGCCGGAGCCGATGAGCGCCGCACAGACGATGGTCAGCTCGCCGGTGCCGGCGACGTGATTGACGCCGAGATAATCGGAGAAGATCGAATTGCCGACGAGATAGGCGATGATGGCGAAGGCGCCGGCCGCGATCATCGACGGCACGATGGCGAGGCCGTCGAGACCATCGGTGAGATTGACGCAATTGCCCGCCGCCACGATGACGAAGGCGCCGAAGGGAATGAACAGCCAGCCGAGCGAGAAGGCGTAGCCCTTGAGCAGCGGCAGCGCCAGCTTGGTCATATTGTCGCCGCCGACCGTGGTGAGCGCATAGCAGGCGAGGCCGGCGACGAGGAACTCGAGCGCGAGCCGCGCCTTACCGGAAAAGCCTTTGTGCGATTGCTTCGTCACCTTCAGATAATCGTCGTAGAAGCCGATCGCGCCGAAGGAGGCCGTCACCAATATGACGATCCACACATAGGAATTCTTCAAATTCGCCCAGAGCACGGTGGCGACGAGCAGACCCGAGAGGATCATCAGCCCGCCCATGGTCGGCGTGCCTTTTTTGGTGAGCAGATGCGAGGCCGGGCCGTCCTCGCGAATGGGCTGGCCCTTGCCCTGCTTGATGCGCAGCGCATCAATGATGGCGGGGCCGAAGAAGAAGACGAAGAACAGCGCCGTCGCCGCCGCGCCGGCGGCGCGGAAGGTGATGTAGCGGAAGAGGTTCAGCGGACCGAAGAGATGCGAGAAGTCCGCGAGCAGCGTCAGCATTCGTCTTTTCCTTTACGAGGCCGCTTCGGTTTCGGCCGGGAATTTCGTTCTGATCGCCTCGACGATGCGCGCCATGCGCGAGCCGTTCGAGCCCTTGATCATGACCACATCGCCCGGCGCGAGCGCGGAGAGAACCGCCTCCTCGAGCTCGGCGGCGTTGGCGCGATGCGCGCCGCGCATATGCTCGGGCGCGGCGTAGAAGAGCCGCGCCATCAGCGGGCCGGCGGTGAAGAGGAGATCGACGCCGGCCGCCTCGAGGTCTTTGGCGAGGCCGGCGTGCAATTCGCCGGCGCTCGGCCCGAGCTCCAGCATGTCGCCGAGCACGGCGATGCGGCGCCGCGCGCTTTTCTCGGCGCCGATGAGATCGAAAGCCGCGCGCATGGAGGTTGGATTGGCGTTATAGCTCTCGTCGACGAGCGTGAAGCTCCCGCCGCCGATCGCCAAAGTCTCGCGACGGCCGCGTCCCTTGGGCGGCGCGAAATCGGCGAGCGTCTCCGCCGCCTCGACGATATCTATGCCGAAGACATGGGCCGTGACCAGCACGGCGAGCGAGTTGATCGCAAAATGCTTGCCCGGCGCGCCGATGCGATAACGCAGGCGGCGGCCGAAAATCTCCGCATCGGCGACTTGGCTCTCGCCGTCATAGGAGAGCAGCCGCGCCTGCGCGGCCTCGCTCTCGCCGAAGGAAAAGACATGCGCGGCTCTGGATGCGGCGGCGCCTTCCAGCAACGTCTCATAAGTCTCGTCGTCGCGATTGATGATGGCGACGCCGCCATCGACGAGGCCGGAAAAAACCTCGGACTTCGCCGCCGCTATGGCCTCGAGCGAGTCGAAATGCTCGAGATGCACGGGCGCGACGCGCGTCACCACGGCGACATGCGGCTCGACGAAGCGCACGAGCGACGCGATCTCGCCGGCGTGATTCATGCCGATCTCGAACAGGCCGTAGCGCGCCGAGGCGGGCATTCGCGAGAGCGACAGCGGCACGCCCCATTGGTTGTTGTAGGAGGCGGCGGAGGCGTGCGTCTCGCCGAAGCGCGAAAACAGCGTCTTCGCCATGTCTTTGGTCGAGGTCTTGCCGACCGAGCCGGTGATCGCGGCTATATAGGCGGGCGAGCGCTCGCGCGCGCGAGCGCCGAGAAATTCCAGCGACTCCTGCACGTCGCGCACGACATAGAGCGGCGAGAGATCGCGAAACTCGGCGGCGTGCGCGTCGTCGATCACCGCGCCCGCGGCGCCGCGCTCGAAAGCCATGCGCACGAAATCATGACCGTCGCGCGCCTCGCCCTTTATGGCGAAGAAGAGATCGCCCGCCGCCAGCGTGCGCGTGTCGATGGACACGCCATTGACGTCGCGAGGCAAGCCGCCGCTGATGCGCGCGCGCAAGGCGCCGATCAGCCCCAATCCGGTCCATAGCGCTTGCTGTTTCATTCGAGTCCATCCTGCAAGGCCGCCTCGACCGCCGCGCGGTCGGAGAATGGCAGGACCTGATCGCCGACGATCTGGCCCGTTTCATGGCCCTTTCCGGCGACCACCAGCGCATCGCCCTCGCGCAGCCAGGAGACCGCCGCGCGGATCGCCGCGGCGCGATCGCCGATCTCGTGAATCTCCGCGCCCTTCGCGCCGCGCGCCGCCGCCAATATGGCGGCGCGGATCGAGGCCGGCTCCTCGCTGCGCGGATTGTCGTCGGTGACGACGACCACATCCGCGGCGCGCGCCGCGATCTCGCCCATTAGCGGCCGCTTGCCTCTGTCGCGATCGCCGCCGGCGCCGAAGACGACGACGAGCCGTCCCTTCGCCAGAGGGCGCACGGCGGCCAGCACCTTGTCCAGCGCATCGGGCTTATGGGCGTAATCGACGAAGACCGGCGCGCCGTCGCGCGCGCCGATGAGCTCCAGCCGTCCGGGCGCGCCGCGCAATGTCTCGAGCGCCGCGAAAACCTGCGCCGGCGCCTCGCCGCAGGCGATCGCCATTCCGGCGGCGACCAGCGCATTGGAAATTTGAAACGCGCCGGCGAGCGGCAGAGCGACGGTGAAAGTCTCGTCGCCGCAACGCAGCCGCAAGCGCGAGCCGAGCGCCTGCGCATCGGCCTCGAGCAGCGATATGGCGCGGCCCTTCTCGCCGACGTCGAAAATCGTCAGCCCGCGCTTCTCGCAAATGTCGATCACGCGCGCGGCCACCGAGCTGTCGGCGTCGATCACCGCCGTCTGGCCGGGCGCGAGCAGCGTGTCGAAGAGGCGCATCTTCGCCTCGAAATACTCCTCGAGATCGCGGTGATGATCGAGATGATCGCGCGAGAAATTGGTGAAGGCGCCGACTGTCAGACGAACGCCGTCGAGGCGTCGCTGATCTATGCCGAGCGAGGACGCCTCCATGGCGAGATGGGTGACGCCGAGCGCGGCGAGCGCATCGAGCGATTGATGCAGCGCCACTGGCCCCGGCGTCGTCAGCGATCCGTAATGCGCGCCATTCTTATCGACGATTCCGATCGTGCCGAGCGACGCCGCGTCGCGGCCGAGCGTGAGCCAGATCTGGCGCAGGAAATCGACGACCGAGCTTTTGCCGCTGGTGCCTGTCACCGCGGCGACGATCTGCGGCTGACGCGCGAAAAACCGCGCCGCCGCATGAGCGAGCGCCGCGCGCACATCCGCGACCACCAGCAGCGGCAGCCCGACCTCCGCCGTGCGCGGCGCGACGATGACCCGCGCGCCGCGCGCGCGCGCATCGGCGACATAAGCGAGGCCGTCGCCGGCATGGCCCGGCACGGCGAAGAAAGCATAGCCTTCGCGGACGTCGCGGCTGTCGGCGGTGACGCCGGCGATATCGAGATCGCCGAGGTTCGCCGCCGTCGCTTCGTCGAGAAGGTCGGAAAATCGCATCAATGCCCTCCCCCGCCGGGAACGGCGGGACTATTGGCTATGCCATAGCCGAGCTTGGCGAGCAGCGGGAAAGGCTGCGTCGGCAATTCGAAGCGTGGCGGCAGGCCCAGCAGCGGGCCGACGCGCTCGATGATCTGCCCCGTCACCTGGCCCGAGTTATAGGCGGCCGTGGCGTAGCCGCCGGTTTCCAGCAGGCCCTGCGGCTCGTCCATTACGGTGAGGAACAGATACTTCGGTTTGTCCGCCGGCGCCACCGCCATGAAAGTGGTGAAAAGGCGGGTCTTGGAATAATGGCCGCCGATCACCTTTTCGGCCGTGCCGGTCTTGCCGCCGACGAAATAGCCGTTGATGTTGACCTTCTTGGCGGAGCCGATCTCGGCGTTGAGCCGCATGAGATAGCGCATGGACTCGCTGGTCTCCGGCTTGATGACCTGAACGGCGTCCTTGCGCGCCTCCTCCTCGCTGCGCTTGAGAAAGGTGGGCGTCATCAGATAGCCGCCGTTCATCAGCGCGCCGACCGCCATCATCGCCTGCAGCGGCGCGACGGCGAGACCATGGCCGAAAGCGATGGTCATAGTGTTCAGCTCGCCCCAATTCTTCGGCACGATCGGCTCGGCGCTCTCCGGCAGCTCGGTGCGCATGCGCGAGAGCTGGCCCATCTTGCGCAAAAACGCCTTGTGCCGCTCGACGCCCTGGCCGAGCGCCATGCGCGCCGTGCCGATGTTGGAGGAATGGGTGAACACTTCCGGCAGAGTCAGCACGCGATTGGTCGCGTGATAATCGTGAATGCGGAAATGGCCGAAATTGAGCGTGCCGCGCGCGTCGAGGCGCGAGTTGAGATTGACCTTGCCGGAGTCGAGCGCCATTGCGATGGTCAGCGCCTTGAAGGTGGAGCCCATCTCATAGACGCCGACATTCATGCGATTGATGATCGTCGGATCACGCATGTCGCCGGGCTTGTTGGGATCATAATCCGGCAGCGAGGCGAGCGCGATGATCTCGCCCGTGTTGACGTCCATGATCGCCGCGGCGCCGGCCTTGGCCTTGAAATGCGCAATGCCCTTTTCCAGCTCGTCGCGAATGGCGTGCGTCGCCTTTATGTCGATCGACAGCGAGATGGGCTTCAGCTCCTCCGGCGTCAGGCTGAAGCCGGCGTCATGCAGATCGGCGAGTCCTTGCCCGTCGATATATTTCTCGATTCCGGCGATGCCGGCGTTGTCGATATTGACATAGCCGAGCACATGCGCGCCCGCCGGCCCGTTGGGGTAGACGCGCTTGTTCTCCGGCGCGAGGCCGACGCCCGGCAGGCCGAGATGAAACACTTCGTCACGCTGCTTGGGCGTCACCTCGCGCTTCACCCAGACGAAGCCCTTGCGCGAGGCGAGACGCTCGCGCAATTCGCGCGAGTCGACATTGGGCAGCACAGCGGTCAGCAGCTCCGTCGCCTCGTCCTTGTCGATGAGCCGGCGCGGCTCGGCGAAAACCGACATGGTCTTCACATCGGTCGCGAGTATCTCGCCATTGCGATCGAGCACATCGGGGCGCGAGGCGGCGATGGGCTCGCCGGAGGCGCGGCGCATCGTCGTCGGATCGGGCTTGAAGCCGATGGCGACGAGACGCGCGCCTATGCCGACATAGAGGCAGCAAAAGCCCACGGCGACGATGCGCATGCGCGATCCCGTCTTGCCGAACGAGGTGGCGAACAGTCCGTCGAGCCGGCCGCGCAGGCTCTTGCGCGCGGCTTTCGTCAAAGTTTCGGCTGTCGTCATCGCGGCTTTCCTTTCGGCGTCGTCGGCGCCTCGGTCGCGGCCGGCGTCGTCGCCGCGCCGCCGAGGCCGAGCGCGTCCAGCTTGCGGCCGATCGAGTCGATGCGCTCGGGCTTTTCCGGCAGCGATTGCGCCGTGGCGATCTGCGTGACGGCGACCGGCTTCAGATCGAGATATTTGTCGGCGAGCTCCTGCACGCGCTCGGGCCGCGTCATGAAGGCCCATTCGGCGCGCAGCACGGCGATAGCGTCGCGCTCGCTTTTCGCCTCGCGCTTCATCTTGTTGATCTGCTCGGCGCGCAGCATGGTCTGATATTTGATCGAATAGGCGTAGAAGCCCGAGCCGATCAGCGCGAGAATGGCGACGACATTGAGAATGCGCAGCATCAGCGTCTTCCTTTCGCGCGTTCCGGCAGGCGGGCGAGACGCGCCAGAGACTCGTCGATCGCGCGCGCCGGCGCATCCGTTCGCGTCGCGAAGCGCAGCTTGGCGGAGCGCGCGCGCGGATTTGCGGCGATTTCGCGGTCCGAAGGCGTCACCGGCTGGCGCCCTTCGCCGATGAAAGTGGGCGGCGGCGGAATCGGCTCGCCCGGCAGGCGGCGCGAGCGCGTCTCGCCGCGGCCCGAGCGCTCGCCTAAGAACTGCTTGACGATGCGATCCTCGAGCGAGTGAAACGTCACCACGGCCAGCCGGCCGCCCGGCTTCAACGCCCGCTCGGCGGCGCCGAGCGCGGCCACCAGCTCGCCCAGCTCGTCATTGACGGCGATGCGCAGCGCCTGGAAGCTCTTCGTCGCCGGATGAATGTCGCCCGGCTTGCCGGGCGCGGCGCGCTCGATGATCTGCGCCAGCGCGCGCGTCGTCTCTATGCGGCCGGCCTCGCGCGCCTTGACGATGGCGCGGGCGATGCGGCGCGAGGCGCGCTCCTCGCCATAGTGATACAGAATATCGGCGAGCGCCTCCTCCTCGGCCTCCGCGACAATGTCGGCGGCGCTCGGCCCGCGCCCCTCCATGCGCATGTCGAGCGGCCCGTCATTGCGGAAGGAGAAGCCACGCGCCGCCTCGTCGAACTGCATGGAGGAGACGCCTATGTCGGCGACGATTCCATCGAGCGGCGCCAGCCCCGCGCGATCGGCGACCTGCGCCAGCTCGGAGAAGCGCGCCTCCACCAGGGTCAGCCGCCCGCCGGCCGCCTCCACCAGCGCATAGCCGCCCCTTATGGCGCTCGGATCGCGATCGAGCGCCAGCACGCGTGTGCCCTCATGCGCCAGCAAGGCGCGCGTGTAGCCGCCGGCGCCGAAGGTGGCGTCCAGATAGACGCCGCCCGCCTGTGGCGCGAGCGCGGCGACCGCCTCCTCGAGCAGCACGGGAACATGCCGCTCAGCGCCGCTCGCCGTCATTTCTCCTCCGATCCGAAAATGTCGCCGCAAAGCCGGCGCGCGCCCGTCGGACGCGCCCTCCAGGGCGGATATTTGGCGTCGACGCGGCCGTCCGCCGAGCCCGCGCGCAGGCGCGAAAGCGCCGACGCGCGAAAGGCGCGGGCGCGCCTTCTCCCGGAGAGACGTGTCATCGCTCTGAACAACAACGCATATCATGAAGGACCACGGGCGACGGAGCGGCGCGGGCGGCGCGGCGCTTGCGATTATTAGCCGTCGTCAGGGTTAAGGGAGCGTTGACGCGGGCGCGGGCCGCGCATTTCGCGTTAGCCAAGGCGCAGGCTCGCGAACCGGGAATAGACGGACTGCTCCCCGCCCGCTCCTCCCCTCGCCCGAAAAAAATCGCCAGTCGGCCTATAAGCCGGGTTCTGTATGGCGCGGTCGGGTCGCCCCTTCCACGCGCGATGGCCATTCCTCTGGGACGACGCTTGCGCGCCGCCTCTAGCGACCAACCCGGGCGACGGCCCGGAGACGGGCCGGGAAATATCGCTATTTCCAGTCGCCCCTATTCGGTCTTGCTCCCGGCGGGGCTTGCCATGCCTCGAACGTCGCCGCCCGAGCGGTGCGCTCTTACCGCACCCTTTCACCCTTACCGCGGCCCCGAGGGGCGCGGCGGTTTGCTTTCTGTGGCGCTTTCCCTGGGGTCGCCCCCGCCGGACATTATCCGGCGCCGTGTCTCCGTGGAGCCCGGACTTTCCTCTATCCCGAAGGACAGCGGCCATCCAGCCGACTGGCTGATGTGCCAATAGGCAGCCCGGCGCGGAAGGTCAAGACGCCGCAAAAACCAGCGGCCGCGGCTGCGCAGAGCCGCACGCATCAGTAGAACAACTTATGAATCAGCCGAGTAGAGACCGCTGCGGCGCGGCGCCGCGCGCCTTTTCGGGGAAAAGCGGGGACCTCTGCTTGCGCGTGAGGCGACCATGACGGCAAAAAGGATTAACGTCTGGTCCCGTCGGACTGGAGACGGCGGCAACGGAGCGAATTTCCACTTTGGCGACAGCGGTGAAATCGAACGGAAGACGTGTGGTGATCTCCGGCATGGGCGCGGTTTCGGCCGCCGGCGTCGGGGCCCAGCCGCTATGGGAGGCGGCGCGCGACGGACGATGCCAGGTCCGCCCGCTGAAGCTCGAGCGCCCCTACGGCGGCCGCATCAAGATCGCCGCGCAGCCGCAGGATTTCGATCCGCTGGCCCATCTCGAGCCCGAGATTCTCCCCTATTGCGACCCTTTCACCCAATACGCCATCGTCGCCGCCGACGAGGCCATGGCGCAGGCGGGCTTCGCGCGCAAGGACATCGCGGGGCCGCGCACGGCGGTCGTCATCGGCTCGGGGATCGGCGGCTCCAAGACCATCGATGACGAGGCGCATAAGGAATATCACACGCGCGAGCGGCCCGATCCGCTGACCGTGCCGCGCCTCATCCCCAGCGCCGCGCCCACAATGCTGGGCATGCGCTATTCCTGCAACGGGCCGACTTTCGCCATCGCCAGCGCCTGCTCCTCGGCGAGCCAGGCGATCGGCGTCGGGCTGGAGATGATCCGCTCCGGCGCGGCCGATCGCGCCATCGTCGGCGGGGCGGAGGCGGCCGTCATCAATGGCTCGCTGCGCTCCTGGGAGGCGCTACGCGTGCTGACGCCGGATTTCTGCCGGCCCTTCTCGGCCGGCCGCAACGGCATAGTGCTCGGCGAGGGCGCCGCGATCTTCGTGCTGGAGACGGAGGAGCTCGCGCATTCTCGCGGCCATGCGCCGCTCTGCGAGCTCGCAGGCTATGGCACGACGAGCGACGCTTTCGATCCGCTGCGGCCCAATGTCGAAGGCCCCTCCTCCGCCATGCGCCAAGCGCTGGAGAGCGCCGGCCTCACGCCCGACGATATCGATTATCTCAACGCCCATGGCACCGGCACCTACGCCAATGACATCACCGAGTCGGAGGCGATCCTGCGCGTCTTCGGCGAGCGCGGCGCGCGTCTGCCGGTCTCCTCGACCAAGCCGATCCACGGCCATGCGCTGGGCTCCTCCGGCGCGCTCGAGCTCGCCATCACGATCAGCGCCCTGCGCGAGCAGCTCGCCCCGCCGACGATCCATTTCAAGGCGCCGGACCCCAAATGTCCGGTCGACCCCGTGCCGCACGAGGCGCGCCGCGTGCCGATGCGCGCGGCCATGTCCAATTCCTTCGCCTTCGGCGGCATCAACGCCGTGCTGGTGGTGCGACGGGCGCGGTAGTGGGGCGGCAGTCATGATGCGCTGCGGGCGAAGCCGAGCGTCTATCTGATCGCCCGAATTTTCACGCTCTCCTCGACGAGGATCGAGGAGAGCGCGCGGGACTTTTTACAAAGAATAGCCCGTGATGGCGGAGGCGAACCACAGCCAAGGATCCGCGCCGGAGAGGCTGGCGAAGAGCAGAGCCGCCGCGGCGAGCTGAACGCCGATGGCGACGAGCGCGGCGCGCGACAATTTTCCGGCGCCGTCGTCGAGACGGCTCGCGCCGACATAGAGCAGGAGCGAGATCAGCAGCGATCCGTAAGTCACCGCCGGGCCGCCCGGAATGACGAAGCGGAGCGCGCGCGCCGTCGCCGGCGCGATGAAGGTGAAGAAGCTCGCCAGCTGAAAATGCCGGTGCCATTCGGGACGACGGACCGTGACGAAAGCCCCGACGCCGAAGAAGGCGACCTCGGCGATCACCCAGAAAGGATAGGCGAGGCCGATCAATGGCGCCGTTCCCGCGACCTGCGGATTCGCCGCGGCGACGCGTCCCACCGCCGTGACGATCGACAAGGCGATGACGAGGCCGAAGAGGACCGCGCCGATCACGCCCACCGTGCGATGGTTCTTGAGCGCTCCTCTGCTCGCGGCGACATATTGATAGATGAAGACGGCGAGCCAGGCCGTCGTTGTCACGCCATGCGCGAGCACGAGCAGCGTCAGCGGCTTGCCGGCGCCGAAGACGGGCTTCAGATAGAAGGTCGGCGCAAAGCCGACGAGCAGCAACAGGACTCCGAGCCCGACGAACCAGCCTTGCTTCGGCAGACGAATTTTGGAGGCGACGGGTAGGCTATCGACGGCTTCGCTCATGGGATCGACCTTTGACGTGAGAAGGAGCGGATAGCGCGCGCTCAATGCGCGAGCGGATCGGGCCGCAGCTGGAAATTCACCACCAGCGGGCTCGAATAGGCGGCGGGCGTCGCGCCCGGCGCGCCGGGCGCCGGGGCGTCGATCGCCTCTATGTGATAGGGCGTGCGATTGCCGGAAGTGACCCAGAGGCCCTTGCCCTTCCAGCCGGCTTTCGCATCGTCGATGCGGCCGTCGACTCCCTTGGCGTAGAAGCCGAGCGGATAGGGCACGCGCAGCTCGACGATCCTGCCGCCGACCAGCGCATGCAGCGAATCCGACTGATTGCCCGTGGCGATCGGCGTATCGGCGCCGAGGCCGAGAATATCGTGCTGATCGACCCACAGATAATAGGGCGTCTCGGCGGCTCCCGCCGCGCCGGCGAAGCCCGGCCCCGGCAGCGGGTAGAAGCTCCAGCCCTCCGGGCATTTTTCGCCCTTCTCGGCGCCCGGCCCGTTGAGCGGCCCCTTGCATTTGCGGCGGTCGAAGCTCGCTATATGGCCGCTGCCGAGCGCCGCCCAGAAAACGCCTTTGCGATCGATATCCGCGCCCCGAATTCCGTAGCCGGGCGCGGGAACCTTATAGACCTCGGCCAGCGCCGTCTCCGGCGGATTGGCGCCGGGCGCGAGACGCACCGCATAGCCGGGAAAGGCGAGGCTCGATCCCCACACCGAGCCGTCGAGCGGGCTCCAGGAAATGCTGTAGTAATTGAGCGGAACGCGCGTGTCCTTGGCGGGATCGACCGGCTTGCCCGGCTCGTTATAGCCCTCGTCGCGCTTGCCGTTTCCATTGGTGTCGACGATGAGCGGAGTCCAGCCCTGCGATGCGGCGGCGTCGCCGGTCGCGAGGAATTTCTTCGTATCCACCCAGCCGACGACGGCGAGATCGGGAGAGCCGAGCGTGTTGAGCCACAGCGTATTATTCGCATCCTCGGCGAAATTCAGATGATGCGAGGAAAAGCAGGTGTCGATGAAGGAGAATTGCTTCGTTGAAGGATCATAGATCGTCACCTGACGCTGACCGCCCGAGAATCCTTCGGGCCGCGCCGAAAGCGGATAGAGCTGCGCGGAGCGCAGCGCGGACGTCTTGTCGCAGAAGGCGGGCGCATTCTTCGGCGCGCGCGCCTGCGCGGCGAAATAGATTTTGCCCGTCTCGTCCAATGTCGGCGTATGCGCGTTGAACTTGCTGTTCCAGATCGCCTCGCTTCCCAAATAGGGCGAAGGATCGACCACCGGATTGCCGAGCAGAGAAGACGGCGTATCGGCGTCGCGCACCTTGGCGTCGATGAGCCATTTCTTGTTGGTCTGCGGATCGATCACCGGAATGTCGTCGCTGCCGAGCTCCGTCGCGCCATAGATGAGGCCCTTGGCGTTGACGGTCGGCTTGCGCTTGTCGGTAATGGCGAGATCATGCAGATAGTGCTTGGGCGAGGCCCATTCTCGCACGGTGACGACGATATTGCGCTCGACGCCGGAGGGGCGCGGCGGCGTCTCATGCGGGAGCTCGCCGGCCTTTATGCGATCGGTCCAATCGGCGAAGAGCGCCAGCTGGCCGCCCTCGGTCGTATCGAGGCGGGAAATCGTGTTGACCATCGCCGATCCCGCTTGGCCGGAGCGCAGGCGCCGCGCCCAGGCCTCCTGCGACGTCTCGAAATGGCCGAGCGCCGGCGATATCGTGCGCGTCGCATAATTGCCGAGCTGGTGACACGGCCCGCAGCCATTGGTCTTGACGAGATCGAGCCATTGCTCCTGCGATTTGAAATTCTCCGGCACGCCATTGCCGGACGGCCCCGTGCCGGGGAATTCGGCCCTGTCCGGCACGCGCAGCAGCGAGAGCCAATAGATCGGCGGGTAGTATTGCGCCGCCGCCGCGAGGCTCGGCGCGACGGACGCCTCATGATCGACGAGCTTGCCCGGCTCGGCGGCGATCTTCTTGGAATCCACCAGCCCATAGCCGCGCGTCCACACGCGATAATGCGCCTTGGGCAGATCGGGAATGACATAGCGGCCGAGATCGTCGGTCACGACGATCTTGGCGTAGCGCGTGCCGAGCTCGGTCGTCTCGGCGATGACCCAGACGCCCGCCTCCGGCCCGAAGCGGCTCGTCACCACGCCGCCGATGGCGTCGGCGTCGATCTCGACGCGTTGCGCCTGCCCATGGGCGGCGAAGGGAAGCAGCGCGCCGCCGAGCGTCGCGGCGAAAGCGAGAAAGCCTGTGAAGCGCATGTCCGAGCCTACAATATACAAAGCCGATAGATTATAACGAATTTATCGGCCCTGTCGAGACGGCAGGCTCGGCTTTCCAGTGCGCGCCTCCACCATGAAATCCGAGGCGGGCGAGCGCGACGAAGGTCGCGGCGCTCACTTTTTCTTGCAGGCCTCGACGAATTTGCCGATTTTCTCCGCTGCGCCCTTCAGCGGCGCGGATTGTTTCGAGCCGCCGACCGTCACGACGAGCGCCTCGCCCCGCGCCATTGCGGCGAAGATCGGATCATCGGCGGCGACCCGCCCTTCGAAGCTCGGAACGCCCGCCTCCTCATTCGGCACGAGCTTTCCCGCGACCTTCGTCTTCGCATCGCCGACCACCAGGATCGCCGTCGCGGCCTTGCCGGCCTTCTGCTTGCCGTCGGTCTCGGAGATGAACAGCGTCGTCGCGCCGCTATGCGCGTCGCAATGAAAGGCGCCGAAGGAATCATCCGTTTCGGGAACGCCATAGTTGAGAAAGGCCATTTGCGGCTTCGCCTCGTCGAGCGAGAAGCTCCAAATGCGCCCCTGCTGCGCCGCCGCCGGCGACGCCATTCCCATAAGCGCGACGAAGAGCGCGGCTGACGCGCTCCGAGCCGATGCATTCGACATTTTCCACTCCATCTCGAGACATGCGCGCCGCGCGCGCCGCCGCTATGATAGGCCGAATGCGAATGCGCGACGAAGCGAGGAAAAAATGGCCACTGTGAAGCTGCTCGGCGACGACGAGCTCTCGGACGAAGCTCGCGCGGTCTTCGACGATATTCGCGCGACGCGCAAAAGCGATTTCGTCAATAATTTCTGGCGCGCCCTCGCACATGATCCGGCGACGCTGAAACGCACATGGGAGAGCATAAAGGCGGTGATGGGACCGGGCGTCCTGGACCCGAAGGTGAAGGAGATGATCTATATCGCCGTCTCCATCGCGCATGGCTGCAGCTATTGCATCCACTCCCACACGGCGAGCGCGCGCGCCAAGGGCATGACCGAGGCGGAGTTCAACGAGCTGCTCGCCATCGTCGGCATGGCCTCGGAGACCAACCGCCTCGTCACCGCGCTCGGCGTGGAGGTGGATGCGGAATATGACATTCGCTGAAATGGCGAGGTCCATGCTCGAGGGCGCGAGGTCCCGCCTCGAGGGCGTAAGGTCCCGCAAATCGGCGCGGACTTAACCGCGCCTTAACTGCGATCACATAAACCAGGAGCCGGCGCGGCGAGGCGAATGAGCGTCCCCGCGCGAGGCGTGCCCCCGATGTTCTCCACCGAATTTCAGCGTCTCGTTCTCCCGCGTCTCGCCATTCCGCTGCTGGGCGGATTGCTGCTCGCGGCGGCCCAGGGCGGCGCCCGCGCCGCCGAGGCGCCGAAGAACGTCTATTTGATCTCCGGCACCGAAGGCTATGGCGTCGTCGAATGCATCACGCAGAAGAAAGAATGCGGGAAGATCGTCGCCGACAGCTGGTGCGAGTCGCATGGCCACGGCCCCGCGGTGGCCTTCGGCCGCGCCGACGACGTGACCTCGGCGATCGGCCCGGCCTCGGCGCGCAAGCCCTTGACGGCCGAAGCCGCCGTCGTCTCCTGCGGCGACTGAGCGTGGGCGGGCGCAGGCCCGCCGCCGCGTCATTTTTTCAAGAACTCGCCGCATTGCGCGACGTCGCCGGCGCCCCAGGGCTGGATCGGCACGCCCGAGGTGGAGTTTTCCGGCGAACCTTCGATCAGGCGATCAGAATAGGCCATATAGACCAGCGCATTGTGCTTGGCGTCGCAGCCGCGCACGATATGCAGGCGCTTCCACAGCGCAGAGCGGCGCTCGCTGAACACTTCGTCGCCCTGACCGAATTTCTCCTTGAATTTCACCGGCCCATATTGACGGCAGGACAGCGACACATCGGAGGTCTGCTCCGCGACGCCGAACATTCCGGCGACGCCGCCCTTCTCATGCACGGTGTAATAGCAGGCCACCCCGTCTATATCGGGGTCGTCGAGCACATAGGTCGCCAATTTGTCGTTGGGCGTCAGCAGCTTGAAGTCGGTGGACTTGCGAAAGATCAGATCCGGCCCGTCGGCCCGGGCGGGCGCTGCGCCGAGGGCGGCGAAGAGCCCGGAGGCGATGAGAGCGGACAGGACGAATTTGGACGGCTTCATAACTGCGTTCCTCCAGAGCGCCGGGAAATTCCCTCGACAAATGTCGTGACGCGCCTTGTTCGCGACAAGAAGCTCGCGACAATCGCGCGCCGATTGATCGGACGGACGATATGCCCGATATGGTCTCGAGCTCGACGGTTTCGGATTCGCCGGCCCGCGGCGCCTCGCCTTTCGAATCGCGCAATATAGGACCAATGTCGGCGAAACATATCATTCGGAAGACGTCCGCCCGCCAGCGGCTCCTGCAACGCCTCGCGGGCGCGCTCATTCTGGCGGCGGCCGCGCTGCTCTCCGCGCCGGCGATGGCGCAATCGGCCTATTGCGACAATTTGCGCGCGCAGATCGCCGCCGCTGGAAACAACAGCGGCTCGGCCCGCTATCGCGCCGCCGCCGCGACCCAGCAGAAAGAGATCGACCGCACGGTCGCCTATGGCCATTCCATCGGCTGCGACCGGCGGCAGTTCCTCTTCTTCGGCAATGCGCCGCCCCCGCAATGCGGCGCGATCAACGGCCGCATCGCGCAGATGCGCTCCAATCTCGCCGCGCTCCAGCAGAATTCCGGCGACGGCCAGCGGCAGGCGCTGCAGGCGCGCTTCGATCAGCAATGCCGGCAGCCGCAGCAGCCGACGCGCGTCGCCTCGCGTCAGCGCAATATTTTCGAGGAGCTGTTCGGCTCGCAGGAGGAGGAGCCGACGCCTGTCCGCGAGCTTCCGCTCGACGGGCAGCAGGATCGCGGCGAGGACGACAATGGCGGGCCTGTCGCGCGTGGCGGCTCGCTGGCGGTCTGCGTGCGCGCCTGCGACGGCGGCTTCTTCCCCATCAGCTATTCGGCGCGGCGCGCCAATCTCGCCGATCTCCAGGAATTGTGCCGGGCGCAATGCCCCAATGTCGAAGTGACGCTCTACACGCGCTCGCCCTCGCGCGACATAGAGACTGCGGTGTCGATGGATGGCGAGGCCTATGGCGACCATCCCAATGCGCTGAAATTCACCAAGAGCTATGATCCGACCTGCTCCTGCCGGCCGCCGGGCCGCAGCTGGGCGGAGACGCTCGCCGAGGCGGAGCGCCTGCTGGCCGAGCGCAACAAGGGCGATCTCGTCGTCTCGGCGGAAAAGGCGGAGGAAATGTCGCGGCCGATCATCGCGCGCACGGCGCGAGGCGCGGTCTCGCCCAATCTCCCGGCCACCGGCCCGGAGGCCGCTCAGCCGGAGAAGCGCCCCGTGGACGCGCATGAGACGACGCGCGAGATCGTCGGCGCCGACGGCGTCAAGAAGCGCGTGCGCGTCATCGCGCCGACCTTGTGATCTCCTCCCGCTCATAGAGCGTCCAGGCGAAGCCCGAGAGGCCCGAGGCCGGGAAATATCCGCGCCGCAGGAAGGCCGAGCGGCAATCCTGCGGGCCGGCGGAGCGCCGCTCCGCATGTTCCGCCTGTGAATCAGGCAGATCGACCACCAGCAGAAAGGCCGGCGGCGTCGCGCACCATTCGGCCGGAGCGACGGGCGTCGCGACGACGCCCAGCCTATGGGCATAATACGCGACGACGGCCTTGGTCTCGCCGCGGGCGAAATCGACGGCGTAGGACGCCTCGTTACGCTCGGCCATGATCGTCACCGCATCCGCGTAATGGCCGCGGCCGTCGCAGTAGAAATCAGCGAGCTGCGCGGCGTCGCCGACTGCAAAGGCGAGAAGCAGGACCGCCGCCGCCACGCGCCGCCACGCGCCGGCGCGCCAAAGGGCGGCGCAGCCTTCGGCCGCGAGCAGCGCGAGGCCGATCGCCGCGGTCGAGTGAAAGCGCGGATATTGCTGACTCGGCAGGCCGGCGGCCACATGCAGCAGCGGCAGGCCGAAAACGGCGATGGCCGGGAAGACCCGCCGCTCTGCCGGCAGAACCGCCAGCAGGCCGAGGGCGAGCAGGCCGGCGGCGCCGAGAAGGACGAAATCATCGACGCCGCGCGGAAAGCCCAAGGTCGCCCGCGCCATTCCGGCGACGCCCTCGGCGAAGATCGCCGGGCTCAGCGGAACCATGGCCCCGACCTGAAAATCCGGGGCTAGCGCGCCATAGGCGAAGCAGGCGAGCGCGGGAAGGCTGGCGAGCCCGGCGACAGCCCCTATCGCGACCGCCCGGCCGAGAGTGCTGCTGCGAAACCGCAGCAGCGCCGTCAGCGCCAGCGCGCCGCTCGCCTCGATCATCGTGAGGTGGGAGAAGGTCCCGAAACCGATCGCCGCCGCCAGCGCCAGCAGCCTGCGCCAGGAGGCGCCCTCGACCAGAATGGCGTCCACGACACCATAGGCCAGCAGCACGGCGAGCGTCATGCCGGCATAGCCGCGCGCCTCGGAGCCGTAATGGACGAAGAAATAGGAGGTCGCGAAGACGAAAGCCGCGATGAGGCCGGCCGCGTCGCAATAGCGGCGGCTGGCGGCCGCGGCGGCGGGAATGGCCAGCGTCCCGAATGCGACCGCGGCGAGGCGCATCAGCGGAACCGGCGCGTTCGGGCCTATGAGATAGAGCCAGCCGGAATTGGCGACATGATTATTGTCGTGATGCAGACCGATGAAGACGTCGCCGAAGGAATGCGCCCGCTCGAGCAGGTTCAGCGTCCAGATTTCATCGAGCCAGAGATCGCCCTGCGCAGCGCAGAGGCGCAGGGCCGCTCCGATGAGGGTGAAGGCGATGAGGGCATAGCGAAATGCGCCGAGGCCCCCTCCCTCACCCTCCCCCGCTTTGCGGGAGAGGGGGGCGGCGACGTTACGCGCAACGTCCCTGACGCGCGGAATCTGCTCCCTCTCCTGCGAAGCGGGGAAGGGTTGGGGAGGGGGCGCGACTTTCGGCTCGTTTCGCATCGGCGAGAAGATCGCATCGAGCCGTCAACGAAAGCTCAAGCCTCAGCCCTGAGCGGCCGCATCAGCAGCGCCTCTATCGCCTGATCGACGCCGATCGCGCCCGACAATATCGCATCCACAGCCTCGGCGATCGGCATTTCGACGCCGCGCTCCCTGGCCATGGCGACCAACGCCGAGGCGGTGAAAGCGCCCTCGGCGAGCTTGCCATGGGCGGCCTCGAGCGGCGCCTCGCCGCTCGCCAGCGCCGCGCCCAGCGCGAAATTGCGCGATTGCGCCGAGCCGCAGGTGAGCACCAGATCGCCGAGGCCGGAGAGGCCCATCAGCGTCTCCTGATTGACGCCATAGGCGCGGCCGAGGCGCGTCAGCTCGGCGAAGCCGCGGGCGATCAGCGCGGCGCCGGCGCTGGCGCCGAGCGCCCTGCCCGCCGCCATGCCACTCGCTATGGCGAGCACATTCTTCGCCGCGCCGCCGATCTCGACGCCCAGCACATCGGTGGAGCGATAGAGGCGGAAGGCGCGCGTCGACAATGTCTCGCAGAGGCGCTTGGCCAGCGCCTCGTCGCGCGCGGCGAGCGTCACCGCCGTCGGCAGGCCGCGGCAGACGTCGGCGGCGAAGCTCGGGCCAGAGAGAATAGCGATGTTCGCCTGCGGCAACTCCTGCGCCGCCACCTCGCTCATGAAGCGCCGCGTGCCGCGCTCTATGCCCTTGGAGCAGATGACGAAAGCCGTTCCCGGCGCGAGAATGTCGCGAAAGCGCCGCGCCACTTCGCGCATCGCCTGCGCCGGAACCACCGAGAGCACGACGCCGGCGCCCGCCACGGCCTCGAGATCGGCGGAAGGCGCGACGCCCGCGGCCAGCGGCAGGCCCGGCAGATAGGCGCGGTTCTCGCGGTCGCGCGAAAGAGCGGCGATATGGGCGGGATCATGGCCCCAGAGCGCGACTCTCTCGCGCCCGGTCGCGGCCACATTGGCGAGCGCCGTTCCCCAGGCGCCGGCGCCCAGCACGGCGATCTTCTCCTCGCTCGTCATCGCATCCCGATCTTCTGATTGTCCGAGCGCGCCCATAGCCGCTCGAATGTCGCCTCGAACTGCTCGACCGCACTAGGGCTTTCGATCAATATGAGGTCATTGTCCTGGAATTCTTCGCCCGAGACCGAAAAATTGGCCGATCCGCTGCGCAGCATCCGTCCGTCCACCTGATAGGACTTCAGATGCATCAGATCGCGCGACCGGCCCTTGCGCCTGATCTCCATATTGCGGGCGGCGGCGACCGCCTCCACCGCCGGGCCGAGGCCGCCGCGCTCCTCCCCATCGATATAGATTCGCACGCGCACGCCGCGCATGGCGGCGGCGCCCAGCGCCGAGATCACAGCGCGATCGGTGAGAACATAAGCGGCCATATCGATGGATTTTTTGGCGCCGCCGATGAGCCGAAGATCGATGTCCTCGAAGCCGGGACGCGGCCCATAGAAGACGCGCACGCCGACGGCGAGCGGCTCCTGCGACAGCAGGCCGCCCGGCTGCGGCGGAACCGAGAAGGTCGCCGCCGCGGCCAGCAAGAGCCGTTTCATCTTATCCGCCCCGCCGAAGGCATCGAGCGCTCACGCCTTGCCGTGGTGCAGCGCGCCGGCGTTGGCGTCCAGCGGCCAGCGCGGGCGGGCGGCGAAGGTCAGATCATCGGTCATGCCGCGCGCAAAGCGCTCGAGCCCGGCCCAGGCCACCACGGCGCCATTGTCCGAGCACAGGCCCGGCGGCGGCGAGACGAAGCGCAAGCCGGTCTCAGCGCACAGACGCGTGAGCGCGCGGCGGATCGCGCCATTGGCGCCGACGCCGCCGCCGATGACGAGGCCATTGGGCTGGCCGCCATTCTGCGTGAAGATGCGCAGGCCGGAGCGAACGCGATCGACCAGAACATCCACGATCGCCGCCTGGAAGGAGGCGGCGAGATCGGCGACGTCGCGCTCGGTCGGCGTTCCGATCCGGGCGATCTCCTGCCGCACCGCGGTCTTGAGGCCGGAGAGCGAGAAATCTGCCCCCTCGCGGCCGAACATGGGACGCGGGAAATCGAAGCGGGCGGGATCGCCCTCCTCCGCCAAACGCTCGATATGCGGGCCGCCGGGATAGGGAAGCCCGAGCATTTTGGCGACCTTGTCGAAGGCCTCGCCGGCCGCGTCATCGACCGTCGAGCCGAGCCGCTTGTAATCCCCGACGCCCATCACGGCGACGAGCTGCGTATGGCCGCCGGAAACCAGCAGAGCGAGATAGGGGAAGTCCAGCCGCTCGGTCAGGCGGCCGGTGAGCGCATGGGCCTCGAGGTGATTGACGGCGATGAAAGGCTTGTCGGCGGCCAGCGCCAGCGCCTTGGCCGCGGTGAGGCCGACCAGAATGCCGCCGATGAGGCCCGGCCCGGCGGAAGCCGCTATGGCGTCGACGCCGGCGATATCGGTTCCCGCCGTATCCAGCGCGCGGACGATCAGCCGCTCCAGCACGTCGATATGGGCGCGCGCCGCGATCTCCGGCACGACGCCGCCATAGGCCGCATGCTGGGCGATCTGGCTCATCACCTCATTTGAGAGAATGTCGCCGCCATCGCCGCCGATGCGCGACGCCACGACGGCGACCGCCGTCTCGTCGCAGGTGGTTTCAATGCCGAGCACGCGCATGGACGGATCCTCGAGCGCCGGCGGACGAATCGCCCTGCCGGCGGGAGCCAAAACAGGCGCCAACCTATAGGCGCGCGGCCCGGCAAAGCAAATCGCCGATCTATTTCTTGAAAAACGCGTCGGCGGCCGCGAGCGAGGCCGCCTTGGCGGCGCGCGCCTGCTCCAGCCGCGCGATCTCGGCGCGCAGCAGCGCGATGCGCGCGTCGAATTCGGCGACCGAGAGCGCGTCCAGGGGCTGGCCGATCTCATGCGAAACGGTCTTGCCGCTTCCCACTCCGGCGCGCGGACGCTCATCCTGGTCGTCGATCATGGCGTGGTCCCCGAAGCTTTCCTCGCGGAATTGCATTAGACCAGAAAAGCGCGCCGCTCGCCATGCGTCGGGACGCGCGTCTCTTTTCTGCGCCGACGGGGCCGCCGTTCACGGAATATTCGTCTGGGCCGACCTATTTTGCGACAAGGACCGGTCATTCGCCGGACAATCCCGGCGCCGCCGGTTGCGAGCGTGAGCTCGAATATGCGAAACCTTCGGGGGAAGCTCTCGGCGGTCCGGTTCTTGTATGTTGCGCCGCAGCGTGGCGCCCGGAAAATGATGCTATGACCAAATGGGTCTATAATTTCGGCGGCGGCGCGGCCGAAGGCGCGGCCGCGATGAAGAACCTGCTCGGCGGCAAGGGAGCCAATCTCGCCGAAATGGCCGGGCTCGGCCTGCCGGTCCCCCCTGGCTTCACCATAACCACCGAGGTTTGCTCGCATTTCTATGCGAATAGCAAAACTTATCCAGCCGAGCTCGGCGCGCAGATCGACGCGGCGCTGGAGCGTCTCGGCGATCTCGCCGGCCATAGCTTCGGCGAGTCGAAATGGCCGCTGCTGGTCTCGGTGCGCTCCGGCGCCCGCGCCTCCATGCCCGGCATGATGGATACGGTGCTGAACCTCGGCCTCAACGACAAGACCGTCGGGGCGCTGGCGGCGATCGCCGGCAATGAGCGCTTCGCCTATGATTCCTACCGTCGCTTCGTCGAAATGTATGCGACCGTGGTGCTCGGCCTCGAGCATCACGCGTTCGAGGACGCGCTCGAGCACTATAAGGAGAAGAAGGGCCTCTCGCTCGACACGGATCTTTCGGCCGATGATTGGCGCTTTATCGTCGACACATTCAAGACGATTGTCGAGAAAGCGACCGCCCGCCCCTTTCCACAGGAGCCGCGCGAGCAATTATGGGGCGCGATCGGCGCCGTCTTCTCCTCCTGGATGAATCACCGCGCCATCATCTATCGCCAGCTGCACAATATTCCCGAGGATTGGGGCACGGCCGTCAATGTGCAGGCCATGGTCTTCGGCAATATGGACGATAATTCCGCGACCGGCGTCGCTTTCACGCGCAATCCCTCGACCGGCGCGCGCGAGCTCTATGGCGAGTTCCTCATCAATGCGCAGGGCGAGGATGTCGTCGCCGGCATTCGCACCCCGCAGCCCATCACCGAGGCGGCGCGCCGCGCCGGCGGCTCCACCCGCCCCTCCATGGAAGCGGCGCTGCCGGATGTGTTCGAGGAGTTCCGCCACGTCTCGGCCCTGCTCGAGAAGCATTATCGCGACATGCAGGACATGGAGTTCACCGTCGAGCGCGGGAAGCTCTGGATGCTGCAGACGCGCACCGGCAAGCGCACCGCGCCGGCCGCGCTGAAGATCGCCGTCGACATGGCCAATGAGGGGCTCATCACGCGCGACGAGGCGATATTGCGCATCGATCCTCTGTCGCTCGACCAATTGCTGCATCCCACCATCGACCCCGACGTGAAGACGACCATATTGGCCAGCGGCCTGCCCGCCTCGCCCGGCGCCGCCGTCGGCGAGATCGTCTTCGACGCCGCGGAGGCGGAGGCGCTCGCCGCGCAGGGCCGCAAGATCATTCTGGTGCGCGTCGAGACGAGCCCGGAGGATATCGGCGGAATGCACGCCGCCGAGGGCATTTTGACGACGCGCGGCGGCATGACCTCGCACGCCGCTGTGGTGGCCCGCGGCATGGGCAAGCCCTGCGTCTCCGGCGTCGGCGCCATCCGCGTGAGCTATGAGGACCAGAGCTTTTCTGTCGCGGGGCGGCGCTTCGCCAAGGGCGATCTCGTCACCATAGACGGCTCGGCCGGGCGCGTGATCGCCGGCGCGGTGAAGATGCGCCAGCCGGAGCTCACCGGCGAATTCGCCGTGCTGATGGAATGGGCGGACAAGGCCCGCCGCATGCGCGTGCGCGCCAACGCCGAGACGCCGGCCGACGCCCGCGCGGCGCGGCGCTTCGGCGCCGAGGGCGTCGGCCTCGCCCGCACCGAGCATATGTTCTTCGAGGACGACCGCATCGTCGCCGTGCGCGAGATGATCCTCGCCGATGATGTCGAGGGCCGCCGCGCCGCGCTCGCCAAGCTGCTGCCGATCCAGCGCGGGGATTTTCAGGAGCTGTTCGAGATCATGGCCGGCCTGCCGGTGACGATCCGCCTGCTCGACCCGCCGCTGCACGAGTTCCTGCCGCATACGGAATCCGAGATCGCCGAGGTGGCGCAAGCCATGGGCGCCGATCCGGCCAAGCTGCGCCAGCGCGCCAAGGAGCTCTCCGAGTTCAACCCCATGCTCGGCTTTCGCGGCGTGCGCCTCGCCATCGCCTTTCCCGAGATCGCGGAGATGCAGGCGCGCGCGATCTTCGAGGCGGCGATCGCCTCCGCCGCGCAGACCGGCGTGCCGGCGACGATCGAGATCATGGTGCCGCTGGTCTTCTCCAAGGCGGAGCTGGATTTCGTCGCCGCGCGCATAGACGCGACGGCGAAGGCGCTCGAGCAGGAGACCGGCCTCTCGCCCAAATATCACATCGGCACGATGATCGAGCTGCCGCGCGCCTGCCTGCGCGCCGCCGAGATCGCCGAGACGGCGGAGTTCTTCTCCTTCGGCACCAATGACCTCACCCAGACGGCGCTGGGCGTCTCGCGCGACGACGCCGGCTCCTTCCTCGGCGCCTATACGCAGAAGGGGATATTGGCTGCCGATCCTTTCGTGACCATCGATCAGCAGGGCGTCGGCGAGCTGGTGCGCATCGCGGCCGAGCGCGCCCGCGCGCAACGTCCGGCGATCAAGCTCGGCATTTGCGGCGAGCATGGCGGCGATCCGGCCTCCATCGCCTTCTTCGAGAGCGTCGGCCTCGATTACGTGTCCTGCTCGCCCTATCGCGTGCCGATCGCCCGCCTCGCCGCGGCGCAGGCGGCGCTGGGCAAGGAGGCGGTGAGCACGGCGTGAGCGCATGAGGAGCGCTGGACTTCTCCGCGCTTCCTCCGCACATTCCCCCAATGCGCCAATCGCTCCATCACTTCCATGTCGAGACCCGCGGCAAGGGCTTTTACGACGTCACCCGCGTCGTCTCCGCCTGGGCGCGCGGCGAGGGACTGACGACGGGCTTGCTGACGCTGTTCTGCCGGCACACATCGGCCTCGCTCACGATTCAGGAGAACGCCGATCCGGCCGTGCTACGCGATCTCGAGCGCGCCTTCGCCGGCCTCGCGCCAGAGGGCGCGCGCCTCTATGAGCACGACACGGAAGGCCCGGACGATATGCCCGCGCACATACGGACGGCGCTGACGCAGACGCAGCTCTCCATTCCGCTGTCGCGCGGCGCGCTCGTGCTGGGAACTTGGCAGGCGATCTATATCTTCGAGCATCGCCATGGCGCGCAAACGCGCGAGCTGGTGGCGCATCTCCTCGGCGAATGATCCAAAGCGGGACATGCGAGGAGCGCCGCCTTAACCGACCCGCAAGCCTAATGAGCGATAACGCTTGCCGTTAGGCTTTTCTGCGTTTGCGTGTGGCGTTTCGGCCACGCTTCCGCGGGTCGAGACGGGGCGTCAGCGTATGAGTCGTCGGTCGGGAGTGAGCTGGGCCATAGGCGTCATCGCGCCCTGGTGGCTGGGCGCGGGCCTGTTGGTGTCCTTCACCGCGGCCGCCGGCCAGGACCCTTCGCAAGGCTGGAACACAGCGCCGCATCTCGCGCGCCTGCAGACGGCGCGGCTCTCTGTCGGCGCGCCAGAAGACATTCACGCGCAGCCGGACGAGCGCGAGCCGCATGCCGCGCTGAAGCCCCACGCCGAGGCTTTCCCCGAGGTGGACCGCACCAAAAAGGGCGATCCCGTCATCGCCATGCGGCCCTCCTTCGACACGCGACGCAATGATAGCGAGACGGTGGAGATTTCGCTCGGCTCGGACAACGAGACGACGACCATCTCCCTCGCCGAACCGGAAGCCGCCGACCTCCCCGCCGATTCCAGCGGCGCGCCGACGACACAGCGCGGCAATGGCCAGGCCTCGCCCTCGCAACGCGGCTCGGCGACGACGCAGCGCATCTCCGAGGCGATGCGCGAACGCGCCGCCCATGGAGCGACGCCGCAGGTCGCGCGCGCCGCGGCGCTCGCCTCCTCGACGCCGGCGCAGCCCGACGCGGTGCCGATCGCCGTCGCCTCCTTCGCGCCGTCGCGCGCTCTGCAAGATTCGAAGATGCCGCCCGATTACGCCTCGCTGATCGATCCCGACAAGCTGGCGCGCGAGAAGCGCTGCCTCGCCGAGGCGGTCTATTTCGAATCGCGCAGCGAGCCGGAGGCGGGCCAGGCGGCGGTGGCGCAAGTGGTGCTGAACCGCGTGTCCTCGGGACTCTATCCGACCAGCGTCTGCGGCGTCGTCTATCAGAACCGCAGCCATTACAAGGCCTGCCAATTCTCCTTCGCCTGCGAAGGCCGCAAGCTGCGCGTCACCGAGCCCGATTCCTGGGCGACCGCCCAGCGCATCGCCGATGAGGTGATGAACGGCCACACCTATATTTCGGACGTGGGCCGCTCGACGCATTACCACGCCAATTACGTGAAACCGCGTTGGGCCAAGCAGCTGAAGAAGATGGACAAGATCGGCAATCATATCTTCTATCGGCTGCGGCCGGGGCAGACGTGAGCGCGCCCTATGCCATTCGATCTGTCGCGGAGCGCCATTTGATTTGTCGCGCTACATCCTGCGAGCCGCTAAATCAGCGACGCTCCGCGAAGCTCAGCCGCAGATCGGCCATGCGAATGATCATCGCGCGGCGCGGATCATAAGGCAGCTCGCAAAACCCCCATCGTGCGTAAAAGCGACGCGCATCATCGTCGAGCGGATGGGTGAGGAGGCCGGCGCCGCCGATGATCTCGGAAACGCGCAGCGCCGTCTCGAAAGCAAAGAAGAGAAGGTCAGCGGCGTATCCCCGTCCCTGACAGGCCTTGTCTACAGCGAGCTGTCCGAGCAATAGGACGGGCACAGGGTCGGGGCGATTGCGTTGCTGCGGCTTCGGCAGATAGGCGCGCTCGATCTGCGCCGCGCTCATCGCCACATAGGCGACGATGAGGCCCGTGTCGCCGGCCGTCATCACATTGACGCGCGACACGTCATTGAGCTGGTTGATCCACGCGCGACGGCGAAACCACTCGTTGAGGGACGCTCGCCCGCAATCGAACTGGCTGCGGTCGTCGCTTTCCTGGAGCGGCCGCGGCGGCGACGGCGCCGCGATCTTCATTTTTTCCAAGAGGGCGTTCGGCGCGCCAACGCCGAAAGCGCGGCTATCGGCTCGGCGGGACGGTCGAGCCACGCCTCGAACGCTTCCCAATCTTTCGCCGGTATGGTGACGACGCCACGCTCGAGCACCTCGGCCTCCGCCGCCTCCACCGCCTTGCGACGCATGAATTCGCTCAACGTCATGCGCGACTGGGCCGCCGCCTCTTCCAGCAGCGCGCGCTCATCGGGCGAGACCCGCACGCTCAGGACGGAGGTCGTTGTGGATTGCTCTTTCATGCGTATGACAATAGCATACAGACTCGAAATTTCAATTCGAGTGGGCGCGACGGCGGTTTCGCGACGGCGATGTCGGAAGAAAAGCCACGAACGATACGAGAGCGGATATTCGCCTGGGACGATTGGCTGGCGACGCTCGAGTTTCTCGTCGATCTGTTCGGCTGGCTCAACGTGTTCAAATAAAGCGGCGAGCCCCCGCCCCTTCAATACAGCCGCGCCCCATTCGGCACGGCCCGCTCCGGCGCGACCAGAACCACATCGCCATTTTCGTCGGGGAAGCCGAGCGTCAGCACCTCGGACATGAACTTGCCGATCTGCCGCGGCGGGAAATTCACCACTGCCGCCACCTGGCGCCCGACCAGCGTCGAAACATCGTAATGAGCCGTGATCTGCGCGCTGGAGCGCTTCACGCCGAGGCCAGGGCCGAAATCGATCTCGAGCTTATAGGCGGGCTTGCGCGCCTCGGGAAAAGCATGGGCGGCGACGATCGTGCCGATGCGAATGTCGACGGCCGAAAAATGCGTAAAATCGATCCGTTCGGCCGCAGGCGCGGCGGGGTCGGAGCTCATGCGTAAAATCCTGGCGCGCCGCTTTTCGTCGAGAAGCCGCACGAAGCGGCCTCTCGACAAAGAATGCTCGCCGCCGGCCCACGCTCGCGGCGGGCCGGCGCCGTCTCAGTGCGCGGCCCAGTCGTCGCGCGTCGGCAGCACGTCGCGCTGCGTCTTCATCTCGACCCAGGCGAAGGCTCCGTTCGGATCGGCGACGGCGATGCTGTTCTCGATGATGAGCTTGTCGCACAGCATCACGCAGATGGCGTCGATCGGCGCGCTGGTGTCGTTCTCCTCGGTCATGCGATCGATGGAGATCTCGCCCTCTTCCTCGCCGTCGACGAGGTGCATGATGAACACCTCCTCGTGACCGGCGACGCCATGCGCGTTGACCCTGAAAGTTTCGCCACGATATTGGAATTCGCGGATCATGCGTTCCCTTCCCCCAGTTCCCACGGCGCGAGCGCCGCAATCGTCTATGCCGGCCGCGCGCGAGCGATTCCGTCCACGCGCGCGCGGGATGGCGGCGAAGCGCCATCGGGGAAAATGCTATAGCGCAACCGAGCCGCTTCGAAAACCTCGCGCGCGAGCGGATCGGCGCGGCATTTCGCTCGCGGGACCGGCGGGCGGCGCCACGCATATGGGCGCGCCGCGTCGCGAAACTTTCGCTATGATCGGCAAAGAGTGATTTCCGGCCGGACGGGCTCCGGCGCGCCGACGTGGCGAATTTGTGAAAAAAACGCCGCTCGGGGCGCTCCCGCTCCGGGCCGCCGTCTAGCGATCGGGCCGAAAGAATGATGCGACGTCTCATCCTGCTGCGCCACGCCAAAGCCGACGCCCATTCCGCGGGGGGCGATCGCCAGCGCCCGCTGACCAAGCGCGGCGAGGAGGACGCCCGCTCCGTCGGCCGCTATCTGGCCGAGGCCGGGCTGGCGCCGGATCTCGCCGTCGCCTCCGACGCGCGCCGCGCCAAGCGCACGCTGGACCTCGCTCTGGAGGCGTTTCCGCGCGAGGTCGAGCACAGGCTGGACGATGAATTCTATCTGGCGACGCCGGATCGGCTGCTGGACGCCGTGCGCCAGACGCCGGCCGAGATATCCACCCTGCTCGCCATCGGGCACAATCCCGGCTTCGCCGAGCTGGCCTCCGCCCTCGCCTCCGACGGCGAGCCCGAGGCGCTCACCCGCATGCGCTCCAAATATCCGACCGCGGCGCTGGCGGTGCTGGATTTCGACGCCGAGGATTGGGCGATGGTCGGCGAAGGCGCCGGCCATCTCGAGCGTTTCGTGACGCCGGGCGATCTGCGCGGCGGAATCGCCGACGAGCCGGACTGAAGCGCAGCCTCCCGCGATCTTCGGCCGATCGGCTCGCGCGGCGTCGCCGCCTTCCTTCTCCCCGCTTGCGGGGAGAAGGTGAGGATGAGGGGCTCGGGGCGTTTTCCGTCCCTGGCTAACGCCCCGAGCCCCTCACCCCGGCCCTCTCCCCGCTCTCGCGGGGAGAGGGAGGACGGGCCGTATCACTCGTCGCCGCCGTGGACGCCGGGCGGGTCGGGCTGCGGATTGAAGGCCTGAGCGCCGGCGGCGCTGAAGACGAAGCCGGCGACGAGGCCGAGGGTCAGGAAAAGCTTCTTCATCGGGGTTTCTCCATTCGGTGTTTCGCGTCATTTGCGATGTGTGGAGATTAGCCGCCGTTCCCCCTGGCGTTTGTGCGCTGGCGAACATTGCGCGCCCTACCCAAATCGCCGGCCGCTTGTTACACGAGAGGCGACCCCGCACGCCCGAGCCGCCACCTTGTCGCAGATTTCCGATCTTCTCTTCGACACCACCGTCGCCGCCGCCAGCCTCAAGGATTTTCTGGCGGGCGGGCGCTTGCGGCTCGGCGTCACCGGCCTGTCGCGCTCCGGCAAGACGGTGTTCATCACCTCGCTGGTGCATCATCTGACCCGCGCCGTCGCCGCGCGCGACGCCGCGCATGGCCGCAAGAATCAGCTGCCCGTCTTCCGCGTCGCCGCCGAGAATCGCCTGCGCAGCGCCCATCTCGATCCGCAGCCGGACGACGCCGTGCCGCGCTTCTCCTATGAGGAGCACCTCTCCGCGCTGACCGGCGCCGATCGCCATTGGCCGCAATCGACGCGCCGCATCTCCGAGCTGCGCGTGACGCTGGAATATGACCGCAAATCCGCCGGGCTGCTGTCGAGCTTTCGTCCCGGTCCGGCGCGGCTGGACATAGACATCGTCGATTATCCCGGCGAATGGCTGCTCGACCTGCCGCTCTTGGAAAAATCCTATGCGCAATGGTCGCGCGAGACGCTGGAGGCCGCCTCGGCGGCAGCGCGCGCGACCATCGCCGCCGATTGGCGCGGCGCGACGGCGAGCGTCGATCCGAAGGAGCCGGCCTCTGAGGATGTGGCGCGCAAGCTCGCGGCGCTATTCACCAATTATCTGCGCGCCGCCAAGACGGAGCGCTTCGCCCTCTCCACTCTGCCGCCGGGGCGCTTTCTGATGCCGGGCGAGCTCGAGGGCTCGCCGGCGCTGACCTTCGCGCCGCTGCCAATCGAGGAAGGCTCGGCGCCCCCGTCCGGGAGCCTCGCGGCGATGATGGAGCGCCGCTACGAGGCCTATAAGACCCATGTGGTGCGGCCTTTCTTCCGCGATCATTTCGCGCGGCTCGATCGGCAGATCGTGCTGGTGGACGCGCTCGCCGCGCTGAACTCCGGCCCCGCCGCCGTGCGCGATCTCGAGACCGCGCTCGCCGATGTGCTGACCGCTTTCCGCACCGGCCGCTCCAGTCTTCTCTCGACCATCTTCCGCCCGAAGATCGACCGCATCCTCTTCGCGGCCACCAAGGCCGACCATCTCCACCATACGAGCCATGATCGGCTCGAAGCCGTGCTGCGCCACCTCACCTCGCGCGCGATCGAGCGCGCCGAGGGCGTGGGCGCGACCATAGACGTGATCGCGCTCGCCGCCGTGCGCGCGACGCGCGAGGCCATCGTCAAGCATGACGGAGAATCGCTCGCGGCCATCGTCGGCACGCCGATCGAGGGCGAGCGCATCGGCGACGACGTGTTCGACGGCGTGGCGGAGGGCGCGATCTTCCCCGGCGAATTGCCGGCCGATCCGCGCCATGTCTTCCGCGGCGACGCTCTGGCGCTGGCCGAGGAGGACGCCGATTTCCGCTTCCTGAAATTCCGCCCGCCGATCGCCTCCCTCGGCCGCGACAAGGAGCCCCTGCCGCTGCCGCATATCAGGCTCGATCGGGCGATGGAGTTTTTGTTCGGGGATAGGCTGGGGTGACGTAGCCGCGTCTCGTTTACAGAAAAATTGGAGCATGACCATGCTTCGCATTCTCACGACGATTTTCATCGCGTCGCTTCTTTCGGAACACGTCCGAGCGGAAGAATTCGGATGCAAATTGCTGTGGGGAGGCTTTCGTAACGCTGTCGTTCGAAACGGCGAAGGAAAGGAAATCGCCTATACAGTGTCGAGCGGCCATTCTGATTGGGAATTGCAGCCAATCGGCTATCACGCGACGGCAGTGATTCAATGCGCTCATTGCGAACCGGGACGCGTCGTACGGGGGCTCATCTGGCTGGGCGTGTCGGACCAGCCGCTTCATGAACTCGGCGCCGCTGTGGCTCGAAGCGTCCTGGAGGCGCGCTTCAAGATCTGGTTCATCACGCCTTACGAGACCGCGAGACCACGGGGCGAAGAGAGTGCGACTCGCTTCGGCGATTTTACCGGCTGGCGGCGCAGCTACGAGACGTTTCGAAAGGATGGGAACGCCAGCCACGACATCGTCACCGCTTCGGCGAGCGACGGATGCGGTCTGATCAATTTATGGCTGGAGACGTCGCCGCTGGCGGCTGATCGCTCTATCGCCGATTCCGTCGAAAACCTGTTAGCGGCGATACGGATCACGAAGAATGGCGGGTGATCGCGAGCACGCCGGACCCACGATCAAAAAGCCGTATTCTGCCTGAGCCATTGGTCGAGCGCATCGAAACGAAAGGCGCCGGCTTCGTAGAGACGGGACAGAAAAGCCCAAGTCTCATCGGCATCGGCGGTCAAACGCATTCCGTTGATCGCCAGAAACGTGAATGTGACGGCAAAGGCAGTGCGCTTATTGCCATCCACGAAGGCATGATTTTGCGATAGGCTCTCCCACAGCGCCGCCGCCTGAGCGATCAAGTCCGAATAATATCCCGACTGCGGTCGGAACAGCGCCGCCTCGAGCTGCCCGAGGTCGCGAACGCCATGCGCGCCGCCAAATCGCTCTATCTGGTGATAGTGGATCGCCAGCACCTCGACCACGGTCGGAAAATCCGTCACTTGGCCAGCTTCTCATAGAGCGATCCGAAACGCTCGAGACTGGACTCATAGGCGGACATGACATGCCCCCGCGGCCGCGCCTTGTCATGCTTTTCGACATAGGCGCCGAGCGCCTCCTCGACGATCGACTGAAGCTGCCGCCCCTCTTCCTTGGCGATCTTTCGGATCGCCGCCAACATGTCGCGATCCACCTGCGTGGCGAATTTCTCCCGAACGACGGCCATAGCGCTCTCCCTCGAAAGCGAATATCGGCCGCTATCAAGAAACGTCAAGACATATCAAGACCGAAGCCGAAACGAAAAAGGCGGGGTCTCCCCCGCCTCTATTCGCTACTCGCTATTCGCCTCGCCTCACCGCGCCAAAATCGCCAGCAGCAGCAGCGCCACTATGTTGGTGATCTTGATCGCCGGATTCACGGCCGGGCCGGCGGTGTCCTTATAGGGGTCGCCGACCGTGTCGCCGGTCACCGAGGCTTTGTGCGCGTCGCCGCCCTTGTAATGGGTGACGCCGTCCTTATCGACGAAGCCGTCTTCGAAGCTCTTCTTGGCGTTATCCCAGGCGCCGCCGCCGGAGGTCATCGACACGGCGACGAAGAGGCCGTTGACGATGACGCCGAGCAGCGCCGCGCCCAGCGCCGCAAAGCCATTGGCCTTGGAGCCGGAGATGATGGTCACGCCGAAATAGACGACGATCGGCGCCAGCACCGGCAGCAGCGAGGGGATGATCATTTCCTTGATCGCCGCCTGCGTCAGCATGTCGACGGCGCGGCCGTAATCCGGGCGCTCCGTGCCATCCATTATGCCGGGCTTCTCCTTGAACTGACGGCGCACCTCCTCCACGACGGAGCCCGCCGCGCGGCCCACGGCCGTCATGGCGATTCCGCCGAAGAGATAGGGGATGAGGCCGCCGAGGATGAGGCCCGCGACGACATAAGGATTGGCGAGATCGAAATCGACCTTGCCGATATCCTTGAAGTAGGGAACGCCGCTCTCGGTGAAATGCCGCAGATCATTGGAATAGGCGGCGAACAGCACCAGAGCGCCGAGCCCCGCCGAGCCGATGGCGTAGCCCTTGGTGACGGCCTTGGTGGTGTTGCCGACGGCGTCCAGCGCATCGGTATTGTGGCGCACTTCCTTCGGCAGGCCCGCCATTTCGGCGATGCCGCCGGCATTGTCCGTCACCGGGCCGAAGGCGTCGAGCGCGACAATGATGCCGGCGAGGCCGAGCATGGTCGTCACGGCGATGGCGACGCCATAGAGCCCGCCCGCCTGATAGGCGAAGATGATGCCGAGCGCGATGACGATCGCCGGCGCCGCCGTGGCCTCGAGCGAGACGGCGAGTCCCTGGATGACATTGGTGCCATGGCCCGTCACCGAGGCCTGGGCGATCGACACCACAGGGCGCTTGCCCGTGCCGGTGTAATATTCGGTGATGTAGACGATGAGGCCCGTCACCGCGAGGCCGATGAGGCCGGCGAAGAACAGGCCATAGCCGTGGATCGCCTCGCCATTGGCCTTGCCGATCTCGCCCCAGCCGACCGTGAAGGTGGTGGCGAGGAAGAGGCCGCCGATCGACAGCACGCCGGCGGCGATGAGGCCCTTGTAGAGCGCGCCCATGATCGTGTCCGGCACGCCGATCTTGTCGAACAGCGGGCCGGCGATCTTGCCGATCTCGGAATCATCGGCGCCGAGCTTCACGAAATAGGTGCCGGCGATGGAGGTGACGATGGAAAGGCCGCCGATCGCCAGCGGATAGACGATCGCAGAGGCGAGGCCCGCCTGCCCGGCGAAGAAGATGGAAGCGAGAACCATGGTCGCGACGATGGTGACGACATAGGTCTCGAAGAGATCGGCCGCCATGCCGGCGCAATCGCCGACATTGTCGCCGACATTGTCGGCGATGGTGGCGGGGTTGCGCGGATCGTCCTCGGGAATGCCGACCTCGACCTTGCCGACGAGATCGGCGCCGACATCGGCGCCCTTGGTGAAGATGCCGCCGCCGAGGCGCGCGAAGATGGAGATCAGCGAGCCGCCGAAGCCGAGCGCCACCAGCGCGTCGACCACGACGCGATCGGAAGGCGCATAGCCCGCGAAGACGGTGAGGATGAAGTAATAGATCGCGACGCCGAGCAGGGCGAGGCCGGCGACCAGCAGGCCGGTGATCGCGCCCGCCTTGAAGGCGATGTCGAGCCCGCCGGCGAGCGATTTCGTCGCCGCCTGCGCGGTGCGGACATTGGCGCGCACGGAGACATTCATGCCGATGAAGCCGGCCGCGCCGGAGAGCACCGCGCCGATGAGGAAGCCGAAGGCCACCGCCCAGCCGAGCAGAATGACGAGCAGCACGAAGATGACGCCGCCGACATAGGCGATCGTCGTATATTGGCGTTTCAGATAGGCCTGCGCGCCCTCTGCGACGGCGCCGGATATTTCCTGCATGCGCGCAGAGCCGGCGTCCGCCTTCTCGAGCTCTTGCCAAGTCTTGACGCCATAGGCGACAGACAATAGTCCGAAGACGATGCTGAGAAACAATACCATGACGATTGCGCCCTCTCCGTTCCTCGGCCGCGCGCGCTGATTTGTTCTCGTGGCCCGCGCTTGCGGCAATTTCGTCCCCGCGACAACGATAGTCCGACCGCAGTCGAATCGTACGGCTGCGGCGCCGGGGGAAAAGCGCGTCAGTCATGCCAGAAACACCGGTTTTCGGCAATGCCGGCAAAGGTCGCGCACCGCCGCGCCCTTAGAAGTGACTGAAGGATAGATGGTTGAATTTTATAATCGTTCCAGAAGAATTTAAGAATTGTGGCGGCTCGGCGCCGGCTGTGACGACGCCGATCTCGGCGAGGGCGATCCCCGCCTTCCCTGCCGCCAGCGCCAGCGCGGGGGCGGCCTCGGCGGAGGCGCAGCAGAGGATCTCGTAATCGTCTCCGCCCGTGACCGCGCGAGAGAGCAGCTCCGGCTCGCCCGCGATCGCCTCCTGCGCCGCCGCCGAGAGCGGAACCTTCTCGAGTTCCACCCGCGCGCTCGCGCCGCTCGCCCGCAGCAGCTTGGCGAGATCGCCCGCGAGCCCGTCGGAGACGTCCATGGCGGCGCTCGCGTGCGCGCGCAGGGCTGCGATCAAGGGCAGGCGCGGCAACGGAAGCCGGTAGCGCTCGAGCAGATGCGCCCGCGCCCCCTCGCCCAGCCTTTCCGCGAAAGCCTCGCCGCGGGCGACGCCGAGGCCGAGCGCGGCGTCGCCGATCGTCCCGGAGACGAAAATGCGATCCCCCGGCTGCGCGCCGGAACGCGAGACGAAGCGCGTCGCGCGGCCGAAGGCGGCAATGGAGATGGTCAGAGGACCGGGCGTCGCCGTCGTGTCGCCGCCGAGCAGCGGACAGGCGAATTCCCGCGCATCCTCGGCGAGGCCGGCGGCGAAGCTGCGCGCCCACTCATTGGTCCAGTCCGGCGGCAGCGCCAGAGTGAGCAGAAAGCCGAGCGGCTCCGCCGCCTTGGCCGCGAGATCGGAGAGGTTGACGCGCAGGGCTTTCTTCGCGACGAGGCCGGGCGGATCGTCGGGGAAGAAATGCACGCCGGAAACGAGCGCATCGGTGGTGACGACGATCTCCCGCGCTCCGCCCAACGGCAACAGAGCCGCGTCGTCGCGCAGGCCGAAGGCGCTCTCCGCGGCGAGCGGCGCGAAGATTTCGGCGATCAGCTTGTCCTCGCCGAAGCGGCGCTCCGCCATGAACTCTCTCTCGAAAGCGAGCCTTCCGGCTCGCATCGCCCTAGACGAACAGTCCCCTCATCCTGAGGAGGCCCCGGAGGGGCCGTCTCGAAGGATTGGCCGCCGCGCCTTCTGGGGCATCCTTCGAGGCTTTTTGCGTTCCGCAAAAAGCGCCTCAGGATGAGGGCGCGGGGTTTTCGATCACGCGCCTCACTTCTCGGAAAAATGCTCCGGCCGCGCCTGTCGCGCCAGGCGATCCAGCACGGCGTTGATCATGCCGGACTCGGTCGCGCCGAAAAATGCGCCGGCGACGTCCACATATTCCTTGATGACCACTTTGACAGGTATGTCGCGCCGAAACCCCAGCTCGAAGCCGCCCGCGCGCAATATGGCGCGCATCACCGCCTCTATGCGCTGCAGCGGCCAGCCGCCCTGCAAAGCCTGGTCGAGCGCGCGGTCGATCGTCGCCTGATTGTCGAGCACGCCCTTCACGATATCGCGGAAAAACTGCAGCTCGGCCGGCTTATATTGGTCGCCCTCGATCTCGCGGCCGATCCAATGCGACTCGAATTCGGCATAGATCTCGTTGAGCCCCTTGCCGGCGACCTCCATCTGATAGAGCGCCTGCACGATCGCGAGCCGCGCCGCCGATCTCTCCTCGACGCTCACGAGCGGCCTCCGAGCTTGCGCTTCAGGCGCACCAGCGCCAGCGCGGCCAGCGCGGCGTCGCCGCCCTTGTCGGCCCCGCCCTGCTTAGGGTCGGCGCGCACGGTCGCCTGCTCCTCATTGTCCACGGTCAGGACGCCATTGCCGAGCGGCAGACGGCGCGCGACAGAAAGCTCAGTGAGCGCGCGCGCGCTCTCATTGGCGACGATCTCGAAATGATAGGTGTCGCCGCGAATGACGCAGCCGAGCGCCACCACGCCCTCATAAGGCGCGCCGGCGGCCTCGGCCGCGTCCAGCGCTATGGCCGCGCCAGCCGCCAGCTCCAGCGCGCCGGGGACGGTGATGGTGGTGACGTCGCAGCCGAGCTCCTCCAGCGCGCGGACGGCGCCCTCGTGCAGAAGCTCGACGATATCTTCGTTGAAATGCGATTCGACGACGAGAATGCGCGCGCCTTCGACAGGCGCGAGATCATCGTCATCGGCGCGGTAGGACCCTGCCATTCACGACTCCATGGGCGGAGGGGCTGCCCCCTCCCTCACCCTCCTCCGCTTCGCGGGAGAGGGATGCAACGAGCGCTGCGCGCACTCTCTTATGAAACGCGCAACCTGCTCCCTCTCCCGCATAGCGGGGGAGGCTGGCGAGGGGGCGCACGACGCTCTCGAGAAACGAAGCGGCGATGGATACACATTTTTTCGGGGAAAGCCTACCGCTCGTGAGCGGCGCTCGTCATCGCGAGCGCAGCGAAGCGATCCAGACTCGCGAAGCGGCTTCCATAAACGACTCCGCCCGCGACTCTGGATTGCTTCGCCTGGGGCTCGCAATGACGGCGCGCTACTTCCCCGCTTCCGTCAGCCGGGCGGCGTATCTCGCCATCAGATCGACCTCGAGGTTGAGGCGGTCCCCTGCCCTGTAGCCGCCCCAGGTCGTCACCGCGAGCGTGTGCGGGATGATGAGAACGGAGAAGCGGTCGCCCTCCACCGCATTCACGGTGAGCGAGGTTCCGTCCAGCGCCGCCGAGCCCTTCTCGGCGATGAAGCGCGCATATTGATGCGGCGCCTCGATCCAAAAGCGCGACATGCCGTCGAAATCATCGCGCGAGACAATCGTCGCGACGCCATCGACATGGCCGGTGACGATATGGCCGCCCAATTCGTCGCCGATCTTCAGCGAGCGCTCGAGATTTATGCGGCGGCCGACCGCCCATTCGCCCGCCGTGGTGCGCGCCAAGGTCTCGGCGGCGGCGTCCACCTCGAAGACCGTGCGCGCGCCCTCGCGGCGCAGGCCCACCGCCGTGAGGCATGGGCCGGAGCAGGCGATGGAAGCGCCGAGCGCGATGCTCTCCAGCGGATAGGCGCAAGCGATGGCGATGCGGCGCAATTCGCCGCGCGGCTCGATCGCGAGGATTTCACCGACGTCGGTGACGAGGCCCGTGAACATTTCAGCCGATCCTCTCGTAGCGGGTCATGCGATCGACGCCGAGCATGGCCGTATCGGCGAGGCGATAGCGGCTCTCATCCTCGAGAATGGCGCGCGCCGCCGGGGTGAGCGCGAGCCGCCCCTGACGGCCGAGCGGCTTCAGCCCGGTATGGAGAACGACATCGTCGGCGAGCGCGGCGGCGAGCAGGCTCTCGGCGATGCGCGGGCCGCCCTCGCTGAAGACGCGTGTGATTCCGCGTTGCGCCAGCACGGCCAGCGCCTCGCGCAGAAGGAGGCGGCCGGCGGCGTCCACTCCGGCGCGCACGACCTCTATTCCGGTGGCGGCGGCGAAATCCTGCGCCTCGGCCTCGGCGACGCCCTCCCCCACTATGGCGAGCGCCGGCGTCTCGCGCGCCGTGGCGGCGAGGCGGGAGCTGCGCGACAGGCGCAAACGCGCGTCCAGCACCACACGCAGCGGCTTGAAGGCCTCGAGGCCGGGAAGGCGCACGGTGAGCAGCGGATCGTCGACCGAGGCGGTGCCATAGCCGACCATGATCGCGCTGTGCAGCGCGCGCTCGATATGGGTGACGCTATCGGCCAGCGCGCCGGTGATGAAGAGGCGCGGGTCGTGCTCGGCCCCGGCGGCGTAGCCGTCCGCCGTCTGGGCGAGCTTGAGAGTGACCATGGGCCGCCCCTGCGTCACGCGCAGAATATGGCCGAGATGATCGGCGCGAGCCTCACGCGCGCGCACGCCGGTCGTCACCTCTATCCCCGCCTCCCGCAGCCGGGTGTGGCCGCGGCCGGCGACGCGATCGTCCGGGTCCTCGAGCGCGGAAACGACGCGGGTTATTCCAGAGGCGATGATCGTGTCCACGCAGGGCGGCGTCGCCCCGTGATGGGAGCATGGCTCCAGAGTGGCGTAGAGCGTCGCGCCGCGCGCGGCCTCGCCGGCGGCGGCCACGGCGACCGCCTCGGCGTGCGGGCGCCCGCCCAGCGCCGTATAGCCGCGGGCGATCACGACGCCATCCTTGACGATGATCGCGCCAACGGCGGGATTGGGCCCGGTGCGGCCGAGATTGCGGCGGCCGAGCGCCAGCGCCGCCGCCATGAAGGCGTCGTCCAAGAGGTCCAATGAATCGGATTGCGGCTTCGTCGCGGTCATCTCCCGCCCGGCGCGGTTTCGGCGTCCACCACCGTATCCGCGCGCTGCTCGCCCTCGCTATGCGACAATTCGTCGATCAGCGCATGGAAATCGCCGATCTCGCGAAAGTCGCGATAGACGGAGGCGAAACGCACATAGGCAACGTCATCGAGCGTTTTGAGGCCCTGGATCACCAATTCGCCGATCTGCGTGCTCTCGATCTCCGTGTCGCCGGAGCTCTCGAGCTGGCGCACGACGCCATTGACCATGCGCTCGACGCGCTCGGGATCGATGGGCCGCTTGCGCAGCGCGATTTCCAGCGAGCGCATCAGCTTGTCGCGATCGAAAGGCACGCGGCGGCCCGATTTCTTCACCACGATCAGCTCGCGCAGCTGCACGCGCTCGAAAGTGGTGAAACGGCCGCCGCAGCCGGGACAGACGCGCCGACGCCGGATCGAGGAGGAATCCTCGGCCGGCCGGGAGTCTTTCACCTGCGTGTCGGGCGAGCCGCAATAGGGACAGCGCATGGACTCACCTTACCGCCGATGCTTCCGTGTGGGACGCGTTTCCCTTTCCCCGCTCGCGGGGAGAGGATCAAGGCGAGGGGCTCGGGGCGTGAGCCACAGCGGGAAAAGCCCCCGGCCCCTCATCCTAGCCTTCTCCCCGCGAGCGGGGAGAAGGGACAGCGGCGCCCCAGCGGAAAGCCCCGATCAATAGATCGGGAACTTCGCCGTCAGCGCGTGGACCTTCTCCTTCACCGCGGCTTCGGTCGCGGCGTTGTCCGCCTCGCCCTTGGCGGCGAGACCGTCCAGCACCTCGACGATATAGCCGCCGACCAGCTTGAACTCGGCCGTGCCGAAGCCGCGCGAGGTGGCGGCCGGCGAGCCGAGGCGGATGCCGGAGGTGACGAAGGGCTTCTCCGGGTCGAAGGGGATGCCGTTCTTGTTGCAGGTGATGTGCGAGCGGCCGAGCGCGGCTTCCGCGGCCTTGCCGGTCAGCTTCTTCGGACGCAGATCGACCAGCATCAGATGATTGTCGGTGCCGCCGGAGACGATGGCGAGGCCGGCGTCGACCAGCGTCTGCGCCAGAGTCTGGGCGTTGTCCTTGACCTGCTGCTGATAGGCTTTGAACTCGGGCTTCAGCGCCTCGCCGAAGGCAGCCGCCTTGCCGGCGATGACATGCATCAGCGGGCCGCCCTGCAGGCCCGGGAAGACCGCCGAATTGATCTTCTTGGCGATGTCCTCGTCATTCGTCAGCACCATGCCGCCGCGCGGGCCGCGCAGCGTCTTATGCGTGGTGGTGGTGACGACATGGGCGTGCGGGAAGGGCGAGGGATGCAGGCCCGCCGCCACCAGACCGGCAAAATGCGCCATATCGACCATGAAATAGGCCCCGACGCTATCCGCGATCTTGCGGAAGGCCTCGAAGTCCCAAATGCGCGAATAGCCGGAGCCGCCGGCGATGATGATCTTCGGCTTGTGCTCGGCGGCGAGGGCGGCGACCTGCTCCATGTCGATGCGCTGATCGTCCTTGCGCACCGTATAGGGAACCGGCTTGAACCATTTGCCGGAGAGATTGACCGGCGAGCCATGGGTCAGATGGCCGCCCGCGGCGAGATCGAGGCCGAGGAAGGTATCGCCGGGCGTCGCCAGCGCGAGGAACACCGACTGATTGGCCTGGCTGCCGGAGTTCGGCTGCACATTGGCGAAGCCGGCGCCGAACAGCTGCTTGGCGCGCTCGATCGCCAGATTCTCGGCGATGTCGACGAATTGGCAGCCGCCGTAATAGCGCTTGCCCGGATAGCCTTCGGCATATTTGTTGGTGAGGACGGAGCCCTGCGCTTCGAGAACCGCCTTGGACACGATGTTCTCGGAGGCGATGAGCTCGATCTCGTCGCGCTGACGGCCGAGCTCGAGGCCGATGGCCTTGGCGAGATCAGGGTCCGAATCGGCGAGCGAGGCAGTGAAGAAAGCGGATTGGCTCATTTAGCATCCTCTATCGAGACAAGGCGCGGCAAGTGACGGGCGGCTCCCGGCTCGCCCGCGCCTTCGGGCGGAGCCGTTCGCGGGAAGCGAGGTTTCGCTCGGGGACGCCGGAAACGGCGACCCCGAAACGGCCTCGAGCTCCCGTTTTCAGCGCAAAACTCTTTCGGCCGATCGAAATCCGGCCGCAGAATGCGCGCTCGCGCATCGGTGTGAGGGTTCGCTTATCACGCTCTCGCAGGGACGAAAAGAGGCGCAACCGACGCGGAGACGGAGTTTGTCGCGGCGCCGGCCAATTCGCTCCGCTTTCTGGGGCGTCGCGGGCGATCGAAGCGTCGCCGCGACTGTCATAGGCCCGATATTTTGCCTCGCTAGCGTCCGCCCCGCCAATATAAGGGGGCTAAAAATGTTCCTGAAGCACTCGATCGGCGGCCTCGCGGCCCTCGCCTGCGCGGCGTCGGCTACTCCCGCCAGCTCAGAATCTCTGCACGAATTCAATCATATCGTCGTCATCTACCAAGAAAGCCACAGCTTCGACAATCTGTTCGGCCTGTGGGGCGCGGTGAACGGCGAGCCGGTGCAGGGACTGCCCTTCGCCGACGCCGCGCACACCAAGCAGGTCCGCGCCGACGGAACCACCGCCTATTCCTGCCTGCTGCAGAACGATGTGAATCTCGCCTCGCCCTCGCCTTTGGCGACGAGCTGCACGGATGCGACCGGCGCGACGTCCTTTGTGAGCGCCTTCCAGAACAAGCCCTTCGAGATCGACGATTATATCGCCTCGACCGACAAGACCTGTCCCGCGCCCGGCGTCTCCGCCACGAATGGCGTGCTGAAGAACGCCGCCGGCGCCCTCACGGGCGGCTGCACGCGCGATCTCGTGCATCGCTATTACAGCGAGCAGTTCCAGATCAACGGCGGCAAGCAGAACCGCTATGTGACGGGCAGCGACGCCGCCGGCCTCTCCATGGGCTATTACGACACCACCAAGCTGCCGATCTATGTCGCGCTCCACAAGCATGGCGCGCCGCATTACGTCATCGCCGATCATTTCTTCCAATCGGCCTTCGGCGGCTCCTTCCTCAATCACCAATGGCTCGTCGCCGCGGCGACGCCGGTCTTCGCCAATGCGCCGAATGACGCCAGCGCGAACGACCTCCATTCGGTGGTCGACGCCAATGGCATGGCGACCGGCACGCCGCTCTATACCAACCCGCTCGGCTCCGCCGCCAAGGACGCGCAGCTGACCGCCTCCTGCACCCCGCCCGCGGGACGTCCGGCGACGCCGGCCACGGTCGTCTGCGGCGATTTCGCGGTCAACACGACCCAGCCTTATTATCAGCCCTACGCGCCCGGCACGGTGGAGGCGAAGCGCCTGCCGCCGCTGGAAAATCCGACGATCGGCGATCGCCTCTCCGCGCGCGGGATCGACTGGGCCTGGTATTCGGGCGGCTGGTCCAACGCCAATGGCGACATAGGCGCGCCCGGCTGGACCAATGGCGCCGGGACGAGCTGCGCCGATCCGAACGCGCTGGCGACGGCGGTCTTTCCGAACTGCCCGGACAAGCTGTTCCAGTTCCACCATCAGCCCTTCAACTATTTCAAGGCCTATGCGCCGGGCACGGCGGCGCGCCGCGATCATCTGCGCGACGAGGCCGAGTTCGTTCAGCTCGCCAAGACCGGCCGGCTCAAGCCCGTCAGCTTCGTGAAGCTGATCGGCGCGGAAAACGAGCATCCCGGCTACGCCAGCGAGCCGGACGGCAGCTCGCATCTCGTCGATCTGATCGCCTCCATCGTCAACGGCCCGGACGGGCGCGAGACGCTCATCATCGTCACCTATGACGAGTTCGGCGGCGCCTGGGACCATGTCCCGCCGCCGCCCTATCAGACCGAGCAAGTGGCCGAGGGCGAGCGCCATCACGGCCACGAGCATCACGCCGGCGGCGGCGCGCATGATCGCTGGGGTCCCGGCACGCGCATTCCGGCGCTGCTGATCTCCAAGCGCTTCGACCGCTCCGGGGTGGATCATGCGAATTACGACACGACCTCGATCCTGAAGCTGATCGAGGAGCGCCACCATCTCGCCCCGCTCGGCTCCCGCGACGCGGAGGTCCACAGCCTCGCGCGGGCGCTGGAAGCCGCCGAGCGCTGAGCGACGCCACGGACGAGAAACGGCCCCGCGCGAGCGGGGCCGTTTTCATCTTTAGTCACGAAAGTCGCGTCGAACTTTTCAGAGCCGCGCGATCATGCGATGAAGCCTGCGGCGCCGGCCCGTTCGCCCGCGCAGCAGAAGGGGCTCGCCAAGATGAATTCCTCCAGCTCCGGTCGGCGCGCGACGCTCGCCTGCATCGGCTCGCTTCTCGCGTTCCTGTCGGGAGCGGCGGTCGCGCAGGACGCCGATTTCTCGCAATTGCCGATCTATCGGGAGTTTCGCGACCAGCTCGCCGCGCAGGGCTGGAGGCCGGACGCCGGCTTCGGCCTCAAGCTCCCCTCCGGCAAGCCGCTCTATCGCTTCCCTGAGGTTCTGTGCGGCCCGAAAATCTGCCACGCGCGCTGGCTCCGCTCGGGAACGGAGAAGATCGTCACGCTGATCCGCGGCGATCTCACCGAGGAATATCGCGTCTCGCCCTGACGCGCCGGCTCACTGCCGCGCCGGCGCGGCGGTCTGCGTCGCGAGAACGGCCGAGAGCCGTTCAACGAGATCGCCGGCGACCGCCGAGGGAAGCGCGAAGGCGAGCCGATTGCCGTCCGGCGAGACGAGGGTGAGCAGAAGATTGTCGCCGAGCATCTCCCGATGCAGCGCGATCGACTCCACCGGAGTCGCCAGCACCGCCTCGACCTCGCCGCTGGCCGGCTGCCGCTCGGCGAGGCCCTTCTCGCGCAGCGCGAGGGCGGAACGAGTCAGCTCGAGAATATCGGCGGCGGTGAGGACGATTTTGGCCGTCACGCCATCGTCGCCTTTCCGGCTCAGAATGAAATCCTCTCCGATCGGATCGAGATTGAGGCCGGACGACGCCTCGGACATGGGTCGGTGCTCCTTTGCTCTTGCGATCGAGCAGCATAGGCGAAGGCGAACGGATTGTCTCGCTTGGCCGTGGCGAGGGTCGTCAGGCCAGAGCGGCCTCCCAGTCCTTGCCGCCGTAGAACAGGCGGAGGATAGTGACGCGCTCTTCCTCGACGAAAAAGGCGATCGTCACGCGCCGCTCGAAACCGACCGCACGAAGTCCGGGCCGCAGATCATCTCTGCGACGCCCTCTTTCGGACGCCATGTCGAAACGCCGGCAATAGGTTTCGAGCCGGCCGATATAGGCGAGCGCGACGTCCGAGCCGGCCCTTTCCTCTATCCAATCGTAAATCTGCAGAATGTCGTCGCGCGCTTCTGGCGAGAAAACGATCGCTCGCCGTCTCAACCGCGATCCTTCGATCGAAGCGCATGACGCGCCCTCACCTCGTCGAATACCGCGTCGATAGAAACGGCGCGGTCCGGCTCGGCGCGCATGGAGTCATAAACGGGCGCAACGTCTTCCCGTAGCCATCGCTCGACGGCGGCGTCCCGCTCCTGCAAGGCGGAAAGCGCCGCGCGGATCACGTCGCTCTCCGAAGCATAGTCTCCGGCGGAGACCTTCGCGTCGATAAAGGCCAAATTCTCGGTCGGCAGGCTGAAGCTCCGCTTTTCGACATTAGCCATCCGCGCTCTCCTCGCGAAAACTGTAACACGATCACGCCACAGGCGACAGGGAGCCGCTCACCCCTTCCCCGCCCCGCTCTTCTGATAATCCTTCACATCCGAGAACACGATGGACGAATGCCGCTCCGCGTCATAGCGCAGCTGGAACTCGCTCGACGACATGAACACGGGCGCGCCGTCTATGTCCTCCGCCATCGAGGAGCCGTGCGAGTCGATGAAGCTCTTCAGCGCGATCGGATCCTGAGAGGTGATCCAGCGGCATATGCCGAAGCGCGAGGTCTCGTATTTCGTCTCCAGCCCATATTCGGCCTCGAGCCGCGTCGCCAGCACGTCGAGCTGCAGCGCGCCGACGACGCCGACCAGAGCGCCGGAGCCGTCGTTGGGCAGAAAGAGCTGCACGACGCCCTCCTCCGCCAGCTGGCGCAACGCCTCGCGCAGCTTCTTGGCCTTCATCGCGTCGGAGATGACGATGCGGCGCAGAATTTCCGGCGCGAAGCTCGGCACGCCGCGGAAGGAAATCTCCTCGCCCTCTGTGAGCGTGTCGCCGATGCGCAAAATGCCGTGATTGGGAATGCCCACCACATCGCCCGCATAGGCTTCATCGGCGATGGAGCGGTCGCGCGCGAAGAAGAATTGCGGCGCATTGAGCGAGATGGTCTTGCCCGTGCGCACGATCTTCGCCTTCATGCCGCGCGAGAGCTTGCCCGAGCAGACGCGCATGAAGGCGATGCGGTCGCGATGGTTCGGGTCCATATTCGCCTGAATCTTGAAGACGAAGCCGGCCATCTTCGGCTCCTTGGCCTCGACATGGCGCTTGTCGGCGTCCTGCCCGCGCGGCGAGGGCGCATATTCGGCCATTGCGTCGATGAGATCGCGCACGCCGAAATTGCGCAGCGCGCTGCCGAAGAAGACCGGCGTCAAATGCCCCTCGCGAAACGCCGCGAGCTCGAACGTCTTGCAGCCCTCCTCGGCGAGCATGGCCTCTTCCAGCCAGGCGTCCGCCTCATGCGCCGGCAGCAGCGCGAGCAGCGCCGGATCGTCGAGGCCGGAGACCACCATCGGCTCGGTGTCGGCGTCGATCTTGCGCACGGATTTCGTCGCGAAGCAGTAGGTGCCGGCGAAGCTGCGGCCGGAGCCGATCGGCCAAGTCACCGGCGCGGTGTCGAGCGCCAGCGTCTTCTCGATCTCGTCGAGCAGCGAGAAAGGATCGCGCCCCTCGCGATCGAGCTTGTTGATGAAGGTGACGATGGGAATGTCGCGCAGCCGGCACACTTCGAAGAGCTTTCGCGTGCGCGCTTCTATGCCCTTGGCGGCGTCGATCACCATCACCGCCGCGTCCACGGCGGAGAGCGTGCGATAGGTGTCCTCGGAGAAGTCCTCATGGCCCGGCGTGTCGAGCAGGTTGAAGACGCAATCGCCATATTCGAAGGTCATCACCGAGGTGACGACGGAAATGCCGCGCTCGCGCTCTATGCTCATCCAGTCCGAGCGCGTCTGCTGAGCGTTGCGCTTGGCCTTCACCGCGCCGGCGAGCTGGATCGCGCCGCCGAACAGCAGAAGCTTCTCGGTGAGCGTGGTCTTGCCCGCGTCCGGGTGGGAAATGATGGCGAAGGTGCGCCGCCGCGAGACGGGGTCGCTCGGCTGTGGACTGGTCAAGGCTGAGGCTCGCTGGAAAGTGGCGGGTTCGCCACGCCCTTTAAGGGCAATCGGCGGATAAGGCCAGCTTTCCGTGCCGGCTCACGCCGCCAGCTCGCGCGAGACCTCCGGCCGGCGCTCGGCGATCTTATAGAGCGTCACCGCCGCCGCGGAAGGCTTGCGCCGGCCCTGCTCCCAATCCTGCAAGGTCCGCACGGACACGCCCAGCAGAGCGGCGAAGGCCGTGTCGAGACCGCCTCCGGTTCTGTTAGGGTGAAGGCGACGGCCAACTCGTCTCTAGGTCGATCACCCCCAAGTCGCCGCGAAGGCAACGAGACGGCAATTCATCATTGCTCCTGGGGGCTTGGCAGAGGAGGCGTTGGCGTGCTTAACATGCGGCGCGCGGGGCGGCGTTCCCGCTAGCACATTGATTTTCTGCGGAGTATTTAGGCGATGACATTCGAGGCGGTTTTCAGTCTTGGCTCCAATTGCACGCCGGCGCACCAGCTGAGGCGTTATTTTGGCGCGGGCTCTAGAAGTTGTTTCGACTGGCTAATAACGCCCGTTCGCTCTATTGAGCGCATTCTTGCGGATGACGGCGCTGGCTTTTGCTTAGACGTGTCAGAATGCCATGACGGAGCATCCGCTTTTTGCGAACGATATGGCGTCCTATACCATCATGAATTCCGGCCCCATGGTTATCGGCACGTCGTTATCGATGAAGCTGCAAAGGAACGCGCCAGATCAAAAATGTTATACAAATACAATAAGATGGTTTCTCTTGCGCGAGGCCATAGGACGCTATTCCTGCGTTATGGCTCCGGCACTGACGCCCCCGACGACAATGACGCGGTCACAGACCGAGAGATGGCTGATCTCGTCGAGGCTCTAAAGGCAAAGCTCGACCACGACAACTTCGAGGTCTGTTACATTCGCCAAGAAGGCTTTCAGTTCGAGCGCTCCGCCTTTAGCGGCCGCGCCATCGGCAATTGCTCGATTCACTCCGCGACGCACACCCCTGGCGCGCTCGGGATAGACGCCGAATGGGACGCGCTATTCGCTTCGAAGGGGCTGGACAGAAGCGCACCACCACTCGTTTGAGGCGGCGTGCTTCTACCCGTCGAGGACAGGACGCTTTTTTGTAGAGCGCTCCGCCAGAGTCGACACACACTTGCAGGCCGCAGGAGCCGGCTGATGACGGTGTTGGCAGGCATCACGACGGCGTCGTCACCCTGTGTTCAGGCGAAATCCCCCGAAAGCTCCGCCCGCACCGCCTCCGGCATGACGGCGATATGCCCATAATTCTGATGCGTGAAGCCGATCAGCGCGCGCACGCCGGGCTCCCCAAAGGCGGCGACCTGCGCATCCGTGAAAGGAAAATGCACGAATTGCACGGCCGAGGCCTTGCCGTCCGCCCTGGTGCGGTCCTGATCGGCTTCGGCGACGCCGGCGATGCGCTCGCCGCCCAATTCGATGAAGGCGGTCTCCTCTATCGCGCCCAGCGTGTCCAGCACGCGCTTTCTGCGCAACGGATCGTCGATCTCAATCATGAAAGTGGCGACCAATTCGCGGCCCTTGGGGATCAGCGGCGCATAGGCGGCGATCTCGCTCGGCGCCTGCTCGAGCGTCCCCTTCTCTATGTGGATCATCTCCTGGATCTGCAGCCAGATCGTCTCGAAATCCTCGAAATAAAAGGTCACGAAAGGCCCGACCTCGACGCGGCGATTGCGCTTTCTCGCGGCGATGCGGCGGCGACTCTCGACGCGCACCTTGGCGTATTCGTCCGGCGGAAGAAGATCGGCGACGGTGATGTGGTGCTTTTGCGCCATTGATCGCTCCAGTTTCTTTTCGGTCGGTTCGATGGCGTGGACGAACGCTCGCGCCGCCTCGGGCGTCATTGCGAGCGAAGCGAAGCAATCAAGGAGCCGCCCCATGACTCTGGATTGCTTCGTCGCGTCGCTCCTCGCAATGACGGCGGAAGGGCGCGACGCCGTCACTTCACCCCATAGGCAAGCGCGAGAATCTCGATCGGATGCGCGAGAAGCTCGGGCTTTTTCGCCTCCGCGTCCAGCCGCTCCATTCCCTGCGCGATATGCGGGCCGGAGAGCGGACATTCGGAGACGATATAGGCTTTGCCAGAGGATTGCGCCTGCCGCGCCACCGGCTTGCCGACCTTCAGCGCCGTCTCGAAATTCGCCGTCTTATAGCCCCAGGCGCCGCCATGGCCGGAGCAACGCTCGATGACCGCGACATCCGCCTGCGGGACGAGACTCAAAAGCTCGGCGCCCTTCCGCCCGATATTCTGCGCGCGCGAATGGCAGGAGACATGGAAAGCGACGCCGCCCTCGATCGGCGAAAGGCCTTCCGCCAACCCCTCCTTGCGGGCGATGCCGACGACATATTCGCTGAGATCATAGGTGGAGGCGGCGAGACGCTTCACCTTCTCGTCATCAGTGACGATCAGCGGCCATTCGAATTTCAGCATCAGCGCGCAGGAGGGAACCAGCGCGATAATGTCATAGCCCTTGTCGATCCAAGACTCGAAGGCGGCCGCCACCTGTTTCGCGGAGGCCGCGACCTCGCCGATGAGCCCCTGCTCCAGCAGCGGCATGCCGCAGCAGTGCGGATGCAGAATTTCCGTCTCGACGCCATTTTTGGCGAGCACGGCGCGCGCAGCGAGTCCGACGCCGGGATCATTATATTCGCCGAAACAAGTGGCGTAGATCACGGCCTTGCGGCCGAAGCCCGGAGCGTCTCTATTCACTTCGACGGGCCGCTCCTTCGCGAGCGCGGCCAGCGTCTTCTTCGAATATTTCGGCAGCACGGCCTCATGATGCAGGCCGGCGAGCTTCTCCAGCGCATTGCGCGCCGCGGTATGCGCGCAATCGGTCGCCCAATTGGCGAGCGGCGCGAGTTTCGTCGCCAATGCGCCATTGCGGTCGGTCTCGGCGAGCTGGCGATCCGCGAAGCCGACGCCCTTCTTCTTCGCCTCGACGGCGCGATAGCGCAGCATCAAATGCGGAAAGTCGAGATCGAACTCATGCGGCGGCACATAGGGGCATTTGGTCAAAAAGCACATGTCGCAGAGCGTGCAAGCGTCCACGATCTTTTTGAAATCCACGCTGGCGACGGTCTCGACTTCGCCCTTAGCGGATTCGTCGACGAGATCGAACAGGCGCGGAAAGGAATCGCAGAGATTGAAGCAGCGCCGGCAGCCATGACAAATATCCAGCACGCGGCGCATTTCGGCGTCGAGCTTCGCCTCGTCGTAGAAATCTGGATTTTCCCAATCCAATGGACGCCGGAAGGGCGCCTCGAGCCCGCCTTCTCTCATCGCTTCCAGCCCTTCGCGTCGATTGCCTGATGCATTGTTCCGCGTTCGTCATCGCGAGGAGCGAAGCGACGAAACGATCCAGGGGCCGCAGGGCGGCTCTGGATTGCTTCGCTTCGCTCGCAATGACGGCGGCAGGCCGTTCCGGCGGCTCCTGCTTTCGTTCGGGCCGCCGGACGATTGTCGGAAAAGCCTACTTCAGCTCGTCGAGCGCCTTTTGGAAGCGGCCGGCGTGCGAGCGCTCGGCCTTGGCCAGCGTCTCGAACCAATCGGCGATCTCCTCGAAGCCCTCCTCGCGGGCCGAGCGCGCGAAGCCCGGATACATATCCGTATATTCATGCGTCTCGCCGGCGACGGCGGCCTTCAGATTGTCCTCGGTCTTGCCGATCGGCAGACCGGTCGCCGGGTCGCCCACCACCTCGAGAAATTCGAGATGGCCATGGGCATGGCCGGTCTCGCCCTCGGCGGTGGAGCGAAACACGGTCGCGACGTCATTATGGCCCTCGATATCGGCCTTTTGAGCGAAATAGAGATAGCGGCGGTTCGCCTGAGACTCGCCGGCAAACGCATCCTTCAGATTCTGTTCGGTCTTGGTGCCCTTGAGCGTAGCCATGACTAAAGCTCCTTGGATGTACTCTCATGGGGACGCCCGCTGTCCCGACGGCCAGTCGGAACGCCCTTGTTTAGAATAATTTGAAATTGCCGCTTGCCAAGCGCCATAGCGGCCTTTGGCTGGGGACGGCGCGTCAAAACCATGCTGCAGCGCGATATTGGCTTCGAAACTGCATGTAACGTGAGATTGTACGAATGCGGCGGCCCGTTTCGCACAAAAGCGACGGACCGCCCGACGGCACGAGAGCGGACCGAATGGCGGAGCAATTGGACTGGGTCGTCTGGAACGGCTCGCTCGGCGTATCCGACAAGGTCGCGATCGGCCGCGTCGAGATCGTCGACGGCGTCCGCATGGCCTGTCTCGCGCCGCCCTATGATGTGGTGGGGCCGTTCAGCCTGGACGAATTGGAGACGCAGGGCCGCATCGCCTTCGGCGCCTGCTTCGTGATGTCGCTGCAACGCTGGAAGGAAGATCAGGTCGAGCTGCGCTTAGAGGGCCGCAAGCAGCGCGCCGCCTTCCAGAAGATGTTCGATTTCGACGCGGACGACAATCAGGAGCATCGCGAGACGCTGGAATTGCCTCTGGAAGGCGCGCTGGAGCCGGCCGAGATCAAATCCGCCTTCCGCCGTCTCGCCAAGACCGCCCATCCCGACGCCGGCGGCAGCGCGGAGGACTACCGCCGCATCGCCGAGGCGCGCGACGCGCTGCTGGCGCAGTTCGAAGGGGCGAGCTGAGAGCAGTCGTGCGATTTCGGTCGCGAAGTCGCAAAATCATCATAGAATGGGAAAATTGCCGAGGCTTCGAAGCAGCGAGCCGAACATGCGCTTTTTCCGCAGACACGCCCGCGTCATTTCCGCCGTTCTTCTCAGCGAGCTCGATTTGACGCTCGCTCTTTTCGGCGCGCTGCTCACCTTGCTGCCGATCGGCCGCTCGGAGCGCGCGAACAGAGGGTCCGCCGATCCGACAAAGCCCGGCGCCTATGATTTTTGGCCTGCGCTGACCCCCATCACGCGGCCCGAGCAATTCAGGAGAGACCAGACGACCGAGCTGATCGTCGAGGCGCCGGCGAAGCCGTCGCTCGCGCCGAAGAAATCGGACGTCGAGCGAGGATGACCTACCTCTTCCCCTTGTCGAACGGATTCTCGCCCGAGCGCGTCGAAATGCGGATCGGCGTGCCGGGAAGATCGAAGGCGCGGCGCAATCCATTGGTGAGAAAGCGCTGATAGCTCGTCGGCAACTCGTCGAGCTGATTGCCGAACAGGATGAAGTGCGGCGGCCGCGCCTTGGCCTGCGTCATATAGCGGATCTTGATGCGCCGGCCGGAGACCGCCGGCGGCGGCGTCTCGTCGATCGCGCTCTCCAGCCAGCGATTGAGCCGCGCCGTCGAGATGCGGCGGTTCCAGACTTCATGCACATCGAGAATGGCGCGCATGAGCTTGTCGAGCCCATAGCCGGTCACACCCGAGACCGCCACGACCGGCGCGCCCTTGATCTGCGGCAGCAGGCGCTCGGCCTCCTCGCGCAGCTTGGCGAGGCGCGTTCCCGGATCGTCCACCGCATCCCATTTGCCGAGCGCAATGACCACCGCCCTGCCCTCGCGCGCGGCGAGATCGGCGATGGTCAAATCCTGCTTCTCGAATGGAATGGCGGAGTCGAGCAGCAGCACGACCACCTCCGAGAAGCGCACGGCGCGCAGCGCGTCGGCGCCGGCGAGCTTCTCCAGCATGTCGACGACCTTGGCGCGCTTGCGCAGGCCGGCGGTGTCGAAGAGCTTCATATCGCGGTCGCGCCAGCGGAAAGGCACGGAAATGCTGTCGCGGGTGATGCCCGCCTCCGGCCCGGTGAGCAGGCGGTCCTCGCCGAGCAGCCGATTGATGAGCGTCGATTTGCCGGCGTTGGGCCGGCCGACCACGGCGATGCGCAGCGGCTTGGTGGGATCGACCTCGCTGCCGTCCTCATCGGCCGAGACGGCGATGTCGGTCGTCGCCTCCTCATCCTCTTCCCAATCCGCGGTCGCCTCCGGCAGCGCCTCGCGCAGCGCGTCGTAGAATTCGCCGAGGCCCTCGCCATGCTCGGCGGAGAGCGGCACGGGATCGCCGAGGCCGAGCTCATAGGCCTCGACCAGGCCGGCCTCGCCCTTGCGCCCTTCCGATTTATTGGCGGCGAGGATCACCGGCTTGCCGGCGCGGCGCACCAGATCGGCGAAATATTTGTCGTCCGGCGTCACGCCGACGCGCGCGTCGATCATGAAGAGAATGGCGTCGGCGGTCTCGATCGCCGCCTCGGTCTGCGCGCGCATGCGCCCTTCCAGCGTGGCGGAGGCGCCTTCCTCGAGCCCGGCCGTGTCGATGATGGTGAAGCGCAGATCGGCGAGGCGCGCCTCGCCCTCGCGGCGGTCGCGCGTCACGCCGGGCCGATCGTCGACGAGCGCGAGCTTCTTGCCGACGAGCCGGTTGAACAGAGTCGACTTGCCGACATTCGGCCGGCCGATGATGGCGAGCGTGAAGGACATTGTGGCCCTTTGGTCCAACGTCGCGGCGACGTCGCCTGTGAGGCTCGCGCTTACTTGGCGGGAGCGGATGCGGAAGCGGCCGGCTCTTTGGCGGCCGGCGGCGGCGCGGAGCCGCGCGCGGCGTCCAGCAGCGCCTTATAGGCGCCGGCGCGCTGGCGCATGGCGTGCGGCGCCTCCTGATCGTTGAGGATCACCTTGAAGGCGCGCTCGGCCTCGTCGAAATCGCTGTCCTGCAGCGCGTCGAGCCCGATGAGCTCCTGCGCCGTGTAGCGGAACGGGCCATTGGCGGTGACGAGCTCGCCGAGCAGATCCGCCATCTTCTGGCGGTCGCCCTGCTCGAGCAGCAGCACGCCGGCGCGCAGCTTGGCGACCTGCTGGGTCAGCTTGTCGACGCCCTTGTCCTCGGCGATGGCGGCGAAGGCGGCGACGGCCTTGGCCTTGTCGGTCTTGGCCACCCCCTCCGCGGCGCGCATGCGCGCCAGAGTGGCGTAGCCCCGCGGCGAATCCTTGGCCAGCGCCTCGAAGGCGGCGACCGCCTCGGCGTCCTTGCCGTCGGTCGCCAAAGCGGCGGCCGCGTCGAAGCGCAGATTGGCGGCCTCGGCCGTCTTCAAGCGATTGCTCTCGTAGAAGCTGTAGACGCCCGTCGCGACGACGACCAGAAAAGCGCCGACGAACACCGGCGTCTGATAGCGCTTCCAGAGGTTGGCCGCCTTGTCCCGGCGGACGTCTTCGTCGACCTCGTGGAAAATGTCGGACATGACCGCTCCTGTCGCGTGGGCGCCGGCGGTTCCCGGCGCGGAGGCCGCTGTTAGCATGCGCGCGCACGCAAGGCCAGTTCCCCCGGCGTCGCCCGCGCCGAAACGGCTTCGCCACAGCCAGGGGCGAAGCCGGCGGGAAAATCGCCGAGGATCAATATAGCGCGGCGCCCGCCCGAGGGGGCTGTCGGCGCGTCTGATCCAGAGCCGGCCTGCGGCTCTGGATCGAAAGCGCTCGGGCTCAGAGTCAGGCGCCGCCGGGCTCTCCGGTGAATTTCACCAATATGTCCTGGTCGCGCACCACATATTGGCAGGCGAGCCGAAACTTGGGCGGAATGTCGTCGACCACCGCGCGGGAAATCTCCTCCGCTGTGATCTTGCCCATGGATTTCAGCTGCGCTTTCTCCTTCTCGGTGAGCGTCGCGCCCATGGTCTTGTCGTCGAGCGGCGTCACCTCGATGAGGCAGGAGCCGCATTCGCCGTCTTTGCAATCATGCGGGATCGGAATCTTATTCGCCTCGGCGACGGCGAGTATCGTGTGCGTGTCGCCGGCGACCGCATAGACCGTCACATTTTTATGGAGAAGAGGGGTGGAGAAGGTGACATCGGGCATGGCCGTCCTCCCTTATTTTTTTATTTGCAGGGAAGAGCGTACGCCCCGACTGGGTAAGCGTCAATCGATGATCGCATGCGGCAAAAAGCGCGAGCGATCCGTCGTCACCAATGACGAATCCTCGCGCACGCCCAGGCCGGCCGGCTCGCCGCCGACGAGCCAGCAGCCGAGCACGGGATAACGTCCGCCGAAGCTCGGCAACAAGCACAATTGCTGACGCACGAAGCCTTCGCCGCCATAGTCGCCATCCGTGCGCGCGAGCAGAGTCTCGCCGTCGTAGAGCGCGACATTGGCGCCCTCGCGCGAGTAGAGCGGCTTGCGCGCATATCGCGTCAAAGACGCAGCGCGCGCGTCGTCCTCGAAGAAGCAGGGTAGAAGATTGGGATGGCCCGGCGCCGCCTCCCACAAATAGGCGAGAAATCCCTTGCTCGACGCGATCGCCTTCCATGGCGGCTCGACGAAACGCGTCGCGCCCATCGCCGCCGATTTGCCGAAAGCGTCGGCGAACATCCATTCCCAAGGATAGAGCTTGAACATTCGCTCCACGCGCCGCCCCAGGCGATCGACGAATCGCTCGCCTGCGAGGCCGATGTCGCGCATGTCGATGCGCGCAGTCCAGGAGCCGGCCTGCGTCGCGCAATCGGCGAGATAGGCGACATTGCCGCGATCCTCGACGCTCTGCGTCATGCAGGCGAAATGCACAGGGCCGCCGCCGGCGATCTCGCGCCAGCGCGCGATCAGGCGGTCATGCAGCGAGTTGAACTGATCCGCGCCTTTCGGCAAATGGCCGCGCGCGATCATCTGCTCGAGCCAGAACCATTGCACGACGGAAGATTCGTAAAGGCTCGTCGGCGTGTCGGCGTTATATTCGAGCAGCTTCGGCGGCCCTTCCCCGCCATAGGAAAAATCGAAACGGCCATAGAGCGAAGGATCGCGCCGCGCGAAGCTCTCGGCGATGAGCCCCCATGCGTGATGTGGAATACGCAGACGCTCGAGCGCGCGCTCGTCTTTCACGATGCGCGCGACGACCTCCTCGCTGAGCGCGGAAAGATCGGCCGTCGCTTTCTCGAGATCGTCCTCGATCTCGCGCAAGGAGAAAACATAGCGCGCGCTCTCGTCCCAATAGGGCTCGCCATCGGCCTGCGCATATTGGAAGCCGATTTTGCGCGCCTCCTCGGCGAAGTCCGGCCGCGGCGGCGAAAGCTCGCGCCTCACGAGCCGCCGCCATGTCCAGCGCCGGCGCCGCCGAAACCGCCGAATGAGACGGCATGACCGAGAGAGGAGCCGCCCGCATGGCCGGACGCGCTCTCGCCAGAGGAAGAATGCGAGGCGGAAGACGACGAGCCGCTGGAATAGGAATGTCCGCCCGAGCCGCCATGGCTGCTGGATTGACTGCTGGATTGGCTGCAATCCTGCCGCTCGGGATCGGCGCCCTCGGGACAATCGCGCCGCGGCTTCTCTAGCAGCGCCAGCGCGCCGATCGACAGCGAGCCGACCGCTATCGCGGCGATGGCGAGCGAGCGCTTGCGAAAGGGCGACGGAGTGGCGCCGCCGCCGGGAAGCCCTTTGGGCGCATGGGTGACGATGGGCGGCGCCATTCCGCGGCGGCCGAACTCCTTGCGCGGCGGCGCGGCCATGGCTCTCACGGACTCATGCAGGCGGCGCTGAGCACGCCTGCGGAAATGGAAACGGCGCCGAGCCACACCGCCGCGGCGATGGCGTTCTGCTCGATCGCCTGCGAAAGGCCCGGATGCGCGAGCCGCGCGAGAAGAAAAGCGATGATCTGCGTGGCGAAGGCGACAAAGCCCCAAATGATGAATTCGAGCGCCGATTGCGTGTTGTGCACCGCGCCAGCGAGCGCGATGGCGAAGCCGATGAGGCTGCCGCCGAAAGCGATGGCGGCGGAGGCGTTGTGCTCCTCGACGATGAGGTCGAACTCGCAATGCGGCGTCAAGCGCGTGTAGACGACGCAAAATGCGGCGCAATAGGCGATGGCCCCGAGAAAATACGCCGCAAAGGACAGAAGGCCGGATGCGAGATCTGCGGGCAAGGTCGGTCCTCTCGTAAAAATCGCGACGAGGTTAGCAAAGCGGATGAACGAAAGATAGAAGCGCCGAGAGACGCCGTCTCACGAGCCGCCCGCGTGAAAGCCGCCGCTTTCGCCGAATCCGCCGTAATAGGCATGATAGCCCGACCAACCGCCGCCCCCGCCGCCCCCGCCGCCACCTCCGCCGCCCCCCGGGTCGCTGCCGCGTTCACAATCGCGCCGCGGATCGGCCGCGCATATTTGACGATCGACAATCTGCGCCAGCGCGAAAATTCCGATAGAGATCGCGCCGAGCGCGATCAGCGCGATGGCGAGCGGCCACGCTTGCTCTGACGGCAGATGCAGAGATTCGCCGACGGGCTCCTCGAGGCGAGGCGGCGGAGCCGGGCGCGGTCCGAGGCCGTGGCCATAGATCGCTATGCCTTCGCGTTCGACGCGAAGCGATCGCTTGCGCGGGCTCTCCGCGCGTCTCGGCCCCAGACCGTGGCCGAAAAATTCGATGCCGGGCTCTTCCTCCGCCATGACTCATCGACCGTGGGGAAAAGCGATGCAATGGAACAGCGCCGACGCAATGACGCCGCCGATGACAAATCCCGAGCGCAAAGTCGCACCTTTCGAAAATAGATACGCGAACATATCGAGAGACCGCGAAGAAAGATAGGCGCGCCGGAATCGACGACGCCTCGCGCGACCGACCGCGGCCTCCTTCAAAACACCCCCGCCTCCAGCCCCGCCGCCATCGCCATGCCGAGCTCGCGGCACGCCTCGACGAACTCCTCCCGCCAAGGCCCGCGAAAGATCAGCGGCTCCTGCACGGCGCGCCAGCGCAGCCCGGTCGCGACCGTCTCGACGCTGCGCCGCGCGCCGGCGCCGTCGTTTCCGGCGCGAATATAGAGCGCATAGGGACGGCCCTGCATGCGCTCGAGACAGGGATAATAGCTGCGATCGAAGAAATCCTTCAGCGCGCCGCTCATATAGCCGAGATTTTCGGTCGTTCCCAGAATGAGCGCATCGGCTGCGAGCGCATCCTCCGGCGTCGCCTCCAGCGGCGCGCGCATCACGATTTCGACGCCGGCGATCTCGCGCGCCCCGGCGAGAACCGCCTCGCGCAGACGCTCCGTATTGGGCGAAGGCGCATGAGCGAGGATGAGAAGGCGCTTGGCGGTCATCGGGCGAATTCGTCTCTCGATTCGTCTCTCGCGGCCGTCGCCGCGTGCGCCGCCGCACAACGCGGCCGCGCGTGAAAATGATAACGATTCTCGCAAATAGCGCGAGCGATCACAATTCGATCCCATTGAAATGCGAGAGCCGTTTTCGAGCCGGCTCTAGGGCGTAGCCATTGGACGGGATAAAGTCGTTACGCCAATTCGAATCGAACGGATGCACATGGCGCAGCAATTTCTCACCCGGTCCTTCGCCGATGGCGCGCGGACGGGGCCGACACTTCCGCAACGCATCATCCTCGCCGAGGGCTGGACGCGCCGCGCCATCGCTTTTGCGGCGGGCGCCGTGGGCGCGCTGGCGCTGGCTCCGCTCGATCTCGCCCCGGCTATGCTCGTGACCATGTGCGTCTCCGTGTGGCTGCTCGACGGCTCGGCCTCCGCGCGCGGCGACGGCGGCCTCTCCTATCTCGCCGGCTCCATGCGCCGTGCGGCGGGAGCCGGCTGGTGGCTCGGCTTCGGCTATTTTCTCGCGGGGCTGTGGTGGCTCGGCGCGGCCATGCTGGTTGAGCCGGACCAGTTCGCCTGGGCGCTGCCGCTGGCCGTCATCGGCGCGCCGGCCGTCCTCGCGCTGTTTCCGGCGCTGGGCTTCGCGCTCGCGCGGGCGTTGTGGTCGGGCGGCTCGGCGCGCATTTTCGCGCTCGCAGCCGGGCTCGGCGCCTCGGAATTTCTGCGCGGCCACATCCTCACCGGCTTTCCCTGGAATGATTTCGGCATGGCGCTCGCCGCCATTCCATTTCTCGATCAGACCGCCGCGATCGTCGGCCTGCATGGGCTGGATATTCTCGCCGTCATTCTGTTCGCCGCGCCGGCGACGCTCATCGACGGCCCGCGCCGCCTGACGCCGGCCATCATCGTCGCGCTCGTCCTCGCCATCGGCATGGCGGGCTATGGCGCGCTGCGGCTCGGCGCCGGCAAGACGGAATATGTCGAGGGCGTCAAATTGCGGCTGATGCAGCCCAATCTCCCGCAGGACGCGAAATTCAAGCCCGAGAACGGCCCGGCGATCGTGAGCCGCTATCTCGAGCTCTCCGATCGCGCCGTCGCGCCCGGCCGCTCCGGCGTCGCCGACGCGACGCATCTGATCTGGCCGGAATCGGCCTTCCCCTTCATTCTCTCGCGCGATCCCGAGGCGCTGGCGCGCATCGCCGCGACCATGCGCGGGGCCGTGCTGCTGACCGGCGCGGCGCGCGCGGAGGAGGATGCGCGGCGCGAGGACGGCAAGCGCCACACCAAGATTTTCAATTCGATCCTCGCCGTCCAGGGCGGCCGCATCGTCGCCGCCTATGACAAGGCGCATCTCGTGCCCTTCGGCGAATATCTGCCTTTCGCCGAGCTGCTCGCGCCGCTCGGCGTCTCGCAGCTGGTTCCCGGAACATGGGACGAAGGAACGGGGCCGCGACGGCTCGCCGCGCCGGGATTGCCGCTGGCCGCGCCGCTCGTCTGCTATGAGGCGATCTTCCCCGGCGAGACGGCGGACCCCGCCGGCGAGCGGCCGCAATGGCTGCTGAATGTGACCAATGACGGCTGGTTCGGCATGACCAGCGGACCCTATCAGCATTTCGCCCAGGCGCGTCTGCGCAGCATAGAGGAAGGGCTGCCGCTGGCGCGCGTCGCCAACACCGGCGTTTCCGCGGTCGTCGACCCTTATGGCCGCGTTCTCCACCGGCTTCCGCTCGGCGTCGATGGCGTCATCGATGCGCGCCTGCCGCGCGCGGCCGACGCGCCGCCCTTTGCCGCCCATCCTTTTCGCTGGACTTCAACGCTTTGGTTCTTCACAATAATTTTCGCCCTGTTCGGACGCTTTCGTGGCCTCGCGGGTTCGACTTCCGGTCGTGCGAGCGCGTGACGACACGCTCCTCGACACTATGGCGAGCACCACCGCGCCAGCGATCGAAAGGGCGAAATCCGCTGTAGATCAGCCTCTTCGAAACAAAAGGCGGCCCCTGATGAGCAAAAGGAAGCATTCGCAGTGAAAAAAGCGCCCGATCCGATCGACAGGCATGTCGGAAGTCGCGTGCGCATGCAACGCATCCTGATGAAGATGAGTCAGGAGAAGCTCGGCGAGGCTCTGGGCCTCACTTTCCAGCAAGTGCAGAAATACGAGAAAGGCACCAACCGCATCGGCGCGAGCCGGCTGCAGCAGATTTCCAAGACGCTGAACGTGCCGCCCTCCTTCTTTTTCGAGGGCGCGCCCAACGCCCAGCCGGCCTCCGGCGACGGCTTCGCAGAGGAGTCCTCCTCGCAATATGTCGTCGATTTCCTCTCGACGGCGGAAGGCCTGCATCTCAATCGCGCCTTCGCCCGCATCAAGGACCCCAAGGTGCGCAAGCGCGTCATCGACCTCATCTCGACGCTGGCCGAGCAGGAGGAAGTCGCGCGGGAGCCGGCAATAGGCGACACGGCCGACAAATAGGCCGAAGCTCGGCGCAGCCCGCCCGAGTTCTCTATAAAGAACATTTTGGCACATACGGCTTGACGAAACGAACGACGCCTGTACTGATTTGGGCGAATGGAGAGGTCTGTCCGCCGAAGCGGCGGAGCGGCGATTGGACGGAGATTGGATGTGACGCGACAGAACTATCTTTTCACCAGCGAGTCGGTTTCCGAAGGCCATCCCGACAAGGTCTGCGACCGCATTTCCGACGAGATCGTCGATCTGTTTTTTCGTGAGGGCGCCAAATTCGGCGTCGACCCTTATCAGATCCGCGTCGCCGCGGAGACGCTCGCCACCACCAATCGCGTCGTGATCGCCGGCGAGGTGCGCGGCCCCGCCATTCCCAAGGAGCAGATCGTCGACGTCGCCCGCAAGGCGATCAAGTCCATCGGCTATGAGCAGGCCGGCTTCCATTGGCAGAACGCCGACGTCGAGGTGCTGCTGCACGCCCAATCCGCCGATATCGCGCAAGGCGTCGACGCCGCCGGCAATAAGGACGAGGGCGCGGGCGATCAGGGCATCATGTTCGGCTACGCCGTGCGCGAGACGCCCGACTTGCTGCCGGCGCCGATCTATTACGCGCACAAGATTCTGGAGAAGCTCGCCCACGCCCGCCACACCGGCAAGGAGAAGGGCCTCGGCCCGGACGCCAAGAGCCAGGTCACGCTGCGCTATGAGAATGGCAAGCCGGTCGAGGCCACGCAGATCGTGCTCTCGCATCAGCACACCGACGAGAATCTGACGCCCCAGGACATTCGCGCCATCGTCGAGCCCTATATCCTCGAGGCGCTGCCCGCGGGCTTCGTCACCAAGGGGACGGTTTGGCACGTCAATCCGACCGGCAAGTTCCACATCGGCGGCCCGGACGGCGACGCCGGCCTCACCGGCCGCAAGATCATCGTGGACACCTATGGCGGAGCCGCGCCCCATGGCGGCGGCGCCTTCTCCGGCAAGGACCCGACCAAGGTGGACCGCTCGGCCGCCTACGCCGCCCGCTATCTGGCCAAGAACATCGTGGCCGCCGGCCTCGCCGATCGCGCGACGCTGCAGCTCTCCTACGCCATCGGCGTGGCCGAGCCGCTGTCGATCTATGTCGATCTGCATGGCACCGGCCAGGTTCCCGAGGACAAGCTCGAGGCCATTCTGCCGCAGATCATCCGCTTGTCGCCGCGCGGCATTCGCGAGCATCTGCAGCTCAACAAGCCGATCTACGCCCGCACCTCGGCCTATGGCCATTTCGGCCGCACGCCGGACGAGGAAGGCGGATTCTCCTGGGAGCGCACCGATCTCGTCGACGCGTTGAAGGCGCAATTCTCCTGACGCAGGCGATTTCCGGCGACGAAGACGCCCGAGACGAAGCCATGGAAGAGGCGATCGACGGCGGCGCGGCCCATGTGGCGCGCCGCCTCTACGGCCGCAGCAAGGGCAAGGCGCTGCGCGCCGGCCAGGCCCGGCTGCTGCAAGAGCTGCTGCCGCGGCTGACGCTCGATCTCACGCAACCCTGCCCGTCCGCCGCCGGCCTGTTTCCGACCGCGGTGACGGACGTGCGTCTCGAGATCGGCTTCGGCGGCGGCGAGCATCTGATCGCCGCCGCGGCCGCCCGGCCCGATGTCGGCTTCATCGGCTGCGAGCCCTTCGTCAATGGAATGGCCAAGCTGCTCGCGCGGATCGACGCGCTCGGCCTCGCCAATATCCGCCTCCACCAGGGCGATGCCGCGGAGGCGATCGGCTGGCTGCCCCAGGCGAGCCTCGGCCGGACCTATCTCTTCTACCCGGACCCCTGGCCCAAGCGCCGGCATCGCAAGCGCCGCTTCGTCTCGAAGGAGACATTGGCGGCGCTCGCCCGCGTGATCCGCCCCGGCGGAGAATTGCGTTTCGCCACCGATATCGACGATTATGCGGGCTGGACGCTGGCGCGCGTCCGGGAGTCCACGGATTTTGCATGGACAGCTCGAGCCTCGGCGGACTGGCTGACGCCCTGGCGGGGCTGGACACAGACGAAATACGAGGCGAAAGCGATGGCGGCCGGACGCAAACCGGTCTATCTGACTTTCGAGCGGCGTCGCGACGGAGCTCGCGACGCCTAGAGTGTTTTCGAGCGAAGCGGGAACCGGCCGAAGCTCTGCAGACGGTGCAGGAGAGGGTGCGATGGCGGCGGAACTGACGGCGCAGGACGACGCCCGGACGATCGAGACGACGACCGAGAGCTTTCGCGCCGACGTCCTCGAGGCGTCGCTGCGCCAGCCCGTGCTCGTCGATTTTTGGGCGCCCTGGTGCGAGCCCTGCAAGCAGCTCGCGCCCGCCCTCGAGCGCGCGGTGAAAGCCGCCGGCGGGCGCGTCAAGCTCGTCAAGATGAATATCGACCAGCATCCCGAGGTCGCCGGACAGCTCGGCGTCAAATCCATTCCCGCGGTCGTCGCCTTTCAGCGCGGACGGCCGGCCGACGGCTTCGTCGGCGCGCTGCCGGAGAAGCAGCTGCGCGGCTTCATCGAGCGCCTCGCCGGCCCGCTGGAGGACGAGGGAACCGACGACTTCCTCACCGCCGAGGCGCTGATCGGCGAGGGACAGCTCGAGGCCGCCGAGGCGATCTTGCTGCAGCTCGTCGCGCATCAGCCCCCTTACACGAAAGCGGCGGCCGAGCTCGTCCGCCTCTATGTCGAGCAGGAGCGCCTCGCCGACGCGCAAGCGCTGCTCGACGGCCTGCCCGCCCCCATTCGCGCCGATTCTCTGGTCGCCGCCGCGGCGGCGTCGCTGGAGAATGCGCTCGCCGCTTCCGATCTCGGCGAGATCGACGAGCTGCAAAAACGCGTCGCCTTCGATCCCGACGATCTGCAGGCGCGCTTCGATCTCGCCCTCGCGCTCAACGCCAAAGGCAAGCGCGACGAGGCTGCAACCGCGCTCCTTGACATCATCCGAAAGGACCGTAGTTGGAGCGACGACGGGGCGAGGAAGCAGCTCATCCAGTTCTTCGACGCCTGGGGACCGCTCGACAAAGCGACCATAGGCGCCAGGCGACGCCTGTCGTCGCTGCTGTTCTCATGATGTGAGCGCGTTTTCTCGAGGAGCAGCGGCGACCGCCGCCGACCGCCATGAGCGTCAATCATCCCTATAAAGACACGAGCGCCCTGCCCGTCGTCATTCCCGTTTTCCCGCTGACGCGCGCGCTGCTGCTGCCGCGCGGCGAGCTGCCGCTGAACATATTCGAGCCGCGCTATCTGGCCATGGTCGACGACGCCATCGCCTCGCAACGCGTCATCGGCATGATTCAGCCGCTGCCCGGCCAGGACGAGCGCGAGCAGACGCCCGCGCTGCACAAGATCGGCTGCGCCGGCCGCATCACGCGCTTCTCCGAGACCGGCGACGGCCGCTATCTCATCTCGCTCACCGGCATAGCGCGCTTCCGCATAGAGGAGGAGCTGCCGACGACGCTGGCCTATCGCAGCTGCCGGGTCAGCTATGACGACTTCCTCGTCGATCTCGAGCCCGGCGCCGGCGAGGACAATGTCGACCGCACCGGAATGATCCGCATGCTGCGCGAATTCGCCGACGGCTCGCAGCTCGACGTCGACTGGACCAGCATAGACGCCGCCCCCAATGAGGCGCTGGTCAATGCGCTGGCCATGATGAGCCCCTTCGGCGCCAGCGAGAAGCAGGCGCTGCTGGAGGCGGTCGACCTGCGCTCGCGCGCCGAGATTCTGGTGGCGCTGGCCGAGCTCGATCTGGCGCAGAACAGCGACGATCCGCCGCAATTCCATTAGAGACTTTTTCCGCCGCTGCGGCATATAGCGAGATAGTTTTTACCTCAACCGGGCCGCGGCCGAGGCTGCCTGCGGCGTTTTCCAGAAAGCCCCGGTCTTCCCGAGGCCCCGCGGCTCGCAGCAGAAAGGCGTCACGATGAGCGACAAATCCGATAAGCCCGCGCATGAGGGCGAGGACGCGTCCGAGGCGACGAAGGTCGATCCGCGCCTTCTCGAAATTCTGGTCTGCCCGCTCACCAAATCGACGCTCGAATATGATTCCGAGCGCCAGGAGCTGATCTCACGCTCCGCGCGGCTTGCCTATCCGATCCGCGACGGCATCCCCATCATGCTGCCGGAGGAGGCCAGGCCGGTCGACTGACCCGATGGACGCGCTCAACCCCGCGCGCGAGCTGCTCGCGCTTCTCGATCTCGAGCCGATCGGCCCGGACGCCTATCGTGGCTACAGCCGGTGCAAGAATGCGCGCGTCTATGGCGGGCAGGTGGTGGGCCAGGCGCTGGTCGCCGCGCAGCGCAGCGTGCCGTCCGACCGCCCCGCCCATTCCCTGCACGCCTATTTCCTGCTCGCCGGCGACCCGCACGAGCCGATCGACTTTTTCGTCACCCGGCTGCGCGACGGCAAGAGCTTCACGACGCGGCGCTGCGAAGCGAAGCAGCGCGGGCGGACCATCTTCTCGATGGAGGCCTCGTTCCATATCGAGGAGCCGGGCCTAGAGCACGCCGTTCCCGCGCCGGCGACGCCGCCGCCCGAGACGCTGCCGACGAAAAACGCGCTTGCCGAGCGTTTCGCCGATTTTCTCCCGCTCGCGGCCACGCAATGCATCGCCGGATCGCCGTCGGTCGATATACGCGTGATCGATCCGAGCGCCTTTTTTTTGAACAATGCCGCGGCGGATGCTCGACAATTCATCTGGTTCAGAATCGCCGACCGCATCGGCGACGAGATCGGCCTGCATCAGGCGCTGCTCGCCTATCTTTCCGACATGACGCTGCTCAACACGGCGCTGGTGCGGCACGGCCGCTCGATCTTCGACGAACGCCTGCAGGTGGCGAGCCTCGATCACGCTTTGTGGTTCCATCGCCCCTTCCGCGCCGACGAATGGCTGCTCTACACGCAGGACAGCCCCACCGCAGCCGGAGCGCGCACGCTCACGCGGGGAATGATTTTCTCCTTTGACGGACGCCTCGTCGCCTCCGTGGCGCAGGAAGGCCTGATCCGCGATCACTCATCCGAAACTCGAGCAGCTGATTGATGATTTTATAGGCGCCTGCCGCCTTTTTGCAGGCGCCTGCGCTTTCCGCGGCCTTCCCGCCCCTCTCCGCAACCGCCGGCGCAAATCCTTTTCGCAGCAGGCCCTGCGCTTCCTGCGGCGCTTCGCCACGGACTTGATTTTTTTTGCAGTTCTTTTCCAATTCGTGTCGCGCCGCGAGAGCGCGCCAGAGATGGCACGGCATTTGATGGTTCTGCGGCATGAGCACAACGGTGCTCATCATGGCCATCGCCGCATTGGGCGCCGTCTCGCGACGCGAGCAGTCATAGCCATGAAGGTCTAAAACAACAGGATAGGCAGATGAAAATCGTGACAGCGATCATCAAGCCCTTCAAGCTCGATGAGGTCCGTGACGCGCTGACGAACATCGGCGTCCACGGACTCACCGTGACGGAAGTCAAGGGATACGGGCGCCAGAAGGGTCATACCGAGATCTACCGCGGCGCGGAATACGCCGTCAGCTTCCTTCCGAAGCTGAAAATCGAGGTCGCCGTGACGTCCGAGCTCGTCGCCAAGGCCATCGAAGCGATCACGACCGCCGCCCATACCGGCCAAATCGGCGACGGCAAGATTTTCGTCCTTCCCCTCGAGCAGACGATCCGCATCCGCACCGGCGAGCGCGACGCCGACGCGCTCTGACCCACTCTCGAAAAATCACCAGGAGTTCCAAATGAGACTTCGTCTGCCTCGGAGCCTGTCTGCGGCTTCGACTTTCGTCGGCGCGGCGATCGCCGTGGGCCTCGCCGATCCCGCCTTCGCCGCCGGCAACGCGCCCGTTCCCAACCCCGGCGACACGGCTTGGGTGCTCGTCTCGTCGGCGCTGGTGCTGCTGATGTCGATCCCCGGCCTCGCGCTGTTCTACGGCGGCCTGGTGCGCTCGAAGAACATGCTCTCCGTCCTCACGCAGACCTTCGCCATCGTGGCGCTGGTCGGCGTCGTCTGGACGCTCTACGGCTATTCGCTCGCCTTCGGCGACGGCGGCTCGCTCAACGCCTATATCGGCGGCTTCAACAAGCTGTTCCTGAAGGGCGTCGACGCTTCCTCCAACGCGCCGACCTTCACCCCCGGCCACGTCATTCCCGAATACGCCTATTTCGTGTTCCAGATGACATTCGCCATGATCACGCCGGCGCTCATCATCGGCGCCTTCGCCGAGCGCATCAAATTCTCGGCGGCCTTCGTGTTCGTGCTGCTGTGGGTGACGTTCATCTACTTCCCGGTCGCGCATTGGGTGTGGGGCGTCGCCGATCCGAACGCCCTCGTCGACGCGGCCACCAAGCTCGCCGCCGCCACGACGGATGAAGCCAAGACCGCCGCTCAGGGCGAGATCGACAGCCTCACAGCCTCTGTCGGCTGGATCGCCGGCGGCCTCGCTCCCTGGATGAAGGGCGTCGGCGCGCTGGACTTCGCCGGCGGCACCGTCGTTCACATCAACGCCGGCATCGCCGGCTTCGTCGGCGCGCTGATCCTCGGCAAGCGCATCGGCTATGGCAAGGAGGCGCTGCCGCCTCACTCGCTGACGCTGTCCATGGTCGGCGCCTCGCTGCTGTGGGTGGGCTGGTTCGGCTTCAACGCCGGCTCCAACCTCGAGGCCAATGGCACGACGGCGCTCGCCTTCGTCAACACCATGGTGGCGACCGCCGCGGCGGCGCTCTCCTGGCTGCTGACGGAATGGGCGCTCAAGGGCAAGCCCTCGCTGCTCGGCCTCATCTCGGGCGCCGTCGCCGGCCTCGTCGCCGTGACCCCGGCCTCCGGCTTCGCCGGTCCGATCGGCTCCATCGCGCTCGGCTTCATCGTCTCGCCGATCAGCCTGTTCTTCGTCTCCAAGGTGAAGAACTTCTTCGGCTATGACGACTCGCTCGACGTGTTCGGCGTGCACGCCATCGGCGGCATCACCGGCGCTCTGGCCACCGGCATTCTGGTGAGCCCGGACTTCGGCGGCGTCGGCATCACCGACTACACCAACATCGGCGAGAATTTCGCCGGCAAATACGATCTCGTGCAGCAGATGATCTCGCAGGCGACCGCCGTCGGCGCGACCATCCTCTACTCGGGCATAGGCTCGGCGATCCTCTATAAGATCGTCGATGTGGTGATCGGCCTGCGCGTCGCTCCCGATCAGGAGCGCGAGGGCCTCGACATCGCCGATCACGGCGAGCGCGCCTACAACTACTGAGACCTCGGTCTCGCGAAAGCAGAACGGCGTCCCTCGGGGCGCCGTTTTTGTTTGTGGGCTTTCATGTTCACGACGCTGGCCGCCGAGATCACCCGCCGACGACGCGCGCCACCACCTTCGCCGTGTAATCCACCATGGGCACGATGCGCGCGTAATTGAGCCGCGTCGGCCCGATGATGCCGAGCGCGCCGACGATGCGCTTATTGCCGTCGCGCAAAGGCGCGGCGATCATCGAGGAGCCGGACAGCGAGAACAGCCGATTTTCCGAGCCGATGAAAATGCGCACGCCCTCGCCGGTCTCGGCGCGCTCCAGGAGATCGATGACCTCGGTCTTGGTCTCTAGGTCGGAGAAGAGGAGGCGGATGCGCTCGAGATCGGCCATAGCGGTCAAATCCTCGAGCAGATTGGCCTGCCCGCGCACGATCAGCTGGCGATGCTCCGCCCCTGCCCCGCCCCAGCTGGCGAGCCCGGCGTCGACGAGCCGCGCGGTCAATTCGTCGAGCTCGGTCTGCGCGGCCTTGCGCGCATCCTCTATCTCCGTGCGGACCTGGCCGAGGGTGAGGCCGCGAATGCGCGCGTTGAGATAATTGGCGGCCTCGATCAGCGAGGAGGCCGGCAGATCGCGCGGCACCTGCAGCACGCGGTTTTCGACCGAGCCGTCCTCGCCGACGAGAATGGCCAGCGCGCGCTCCGGCTCGAGGCGCACGAACTCGATCTGCTTCAGCCGAGCATTGTCCTTGCTCGTCACCACAACGGCGGCGCCGCGAGTGAGGCCGGAGAGCAGGCTCGTCGCCTCCGCCAGCACGCCCTCGAGATCATGGTCCTTGGAGGCGGCTTCGACCTGCGCCTCGATCTGCGCGCGCTCGGCCTCGGCGACATCGCCGATCTGCAGCAGAGAATCGACGAAAAAGCGCAGGCCGAGCTCGGTGGGCAGGCGGCCGGCGCTGGTGTGCGGCGCATAGACGAGGCCGAGCTCCTCCAAATCCTGCATCACATTGCGCACCGAGGCCGGCGACAGCGCCATGGGCAGCAGCCGCGACAGCTGGCGCGAGCCGACGGGATCGCCGCTCGACAGATAGGTGTCGACGATCTGGCGAAAGATTTCGCGCGGCCGATCGCCGAGATTGGCGAAGCTCTGCGCGCCGGCGGGAGGGATCGAATGGCCCATGCGGATCATGACGGAAGAATGGCGCCTCGGCGGCGCGGGTCAAGCCCGGTCTGCGCGAAGGAGCGAAGGATTTCAAATAGGCGCTCCGCGCCATGCCGGCGACAGCGTCAACCGATATCCGGCGGGATATGCCGAGCGAGGTCCATGGCGTCATGCAGGATGCGCAGGACTTCGACGACCCTTCCCTCCGCCCTGCGATACATGATGAAATGCCGTCCGCGGCGACCGCGCCTCGCCAAATGGAGCGTACGAAGCCCCGGAAGGATTTCGTCGCGCGCCATGCTACCCGCCACATTCGGTCCTTGCGTCAGCTCGGCGAGGGCGTCCATGAGCGTCGCTTTATAAATCGTCATCTGACGCGACCCGAAAGTCTCCGCCGTATATTGCAGAATGCGCAGAAAATCGCGCTCCGCCTCGGCGCCGAGGCGGATGCGCCAAGGCGCCTCGATCACTTTTCCACGGCCCCGGAAGAGGCGAGCGCGTCGAGATGGGCGAGAAGCGCGGAGGCGTCCGCGAATTCTTTGAACTCCGCGCGATCGAAAGCCGAAGCGCCGTCTCGCGCTGCGCTGCGCAGAGCCTCGAGCTTGCGCGCTTCGTCGATCTCACGGCTCTCGACGAGGCGCAGGCCTTCCCGCAGAACCTCGCTCGCATTCTGATAGCGGCCGCTCTGAACGAGCGCCTCGATCAAGCTTTCCTGCCTCTCGGTGAGAACGACGTTGCGGATCGGCATGGCGGATTCCTAGCTTTTAATAATCATAGTGTCCTTTGGCATATTATGCCAGCACGAGCCGCGCGGGATGGCGAGCGAAGCCGACGCCCTATCTCTCTTGGATATGATTTTGGGCGGGGCGGGCGCGATGCGAGACGAAATCCTCATCGATCTGGCTCTGCAGGGCGGCGGCGCGCATGGCGCCTTCACCTGGGGCGTAATCGAGCGGCTGATCGAGGAGCCTCGGCTGCGCATAGACGGGGTCTCCGGCACTTCGGCCGGGGCGATGAACGCCGCCGCGCTGATCCATGGCTTCTCGCAGGGCGGCGTCGAGGGCGCCCGCGCGGCGATGGAAGAATTCTGGCGGCGCGTCGCCGCCGCGGCGCGATTCAGCCCGCTGCAGCGCAGCCCGCTGGATATGCTGCTCGGCCGCTGGACGCTCGACAATTCGCCGGCCTTTCTCGCCCTGGATTTGTCCTCGCGGCTGGTCTCGCCCTATGACCTCAACCCCGCCGGCGCCAATCCGCTGCGCGACATATTATGCGAGACCATCGATTTCGAGCGTCTGGCGCGCTCGCCGATCAAGCTCTTCGTGACAGCGACCAATGTGCGCACCGGCCGCGCGCGCGTCTTTCGCAACGCCGACCTTTCCGCCGAGGCGCTGCTCGCCTCCGCCTGCCTGCCGACCATGTTCCAGGCAATAGAAATCGACGGCGAGGCCTATTGGGACGGCGGTTACGCCGGCAATCCGACGATCACGCCGCTCGTGCGCGAATGCGCGTCGAAGGACACGATTTTGGTGCAGGTCAATCCGATCGAGCGCAAGGAGACGCCACGCAGCGCGATCGACATATTGAACCGGCTGAACGAGATTTCCTTCAACTCGCCGCTGCTGAAAGAGCTGCGCATGATCGCGCTGCTGCGCGAGGTCGCCGATCCCGGCCATAGCGAGGGCGCGCGCTGGGCCTCCATGCGCATTCACGCCGTCGCGACGGACATGGCCGCGGAGCTGTCGGCCTCCTCCAAGCTGATCGCCGAATGGGATTTCCTGCTGATGCTGCGCGAGGAAGGACGGCGCCGCGCGGAGGCGTTTCTCGAGCGCAATGGCGATGATTTGGGGAAGCGCTCGAGCTTCGATCTCACAGCGATGCTGGATTATGTTTGATTGTCGAGAATGCGAGCCTGAAGGCTCGCGGTCCAAGGCGCGCGTCGGACCGCGAGCCTTCAGGCTCGCATCTTCGCGCCTATGAGCGCCGGCGCGAGAGCGGCGAGATTGGCGCGATAGGCGTCGAGCGAGAAATGCGCATCATAGAAGCGGCGCATCTCGCTCGCCGCGCGCTGCGCCTCGCTCGGAACGCGCGCATCGGCCGCCGCGGCCTTCAACGCGCGCGCGAAATCCTCCGCGCTGTCGGCGATCGTCACATCGGCGAAGCGCGCGAGATCGACATGCATTCCGCGAAAAGCGTGGCTCGTCGAGAGGAGCGGCAGGCCGCTCGCCAGCGCCTCCACCGTCTTGATGGAGAGGCCATGGCCGCTGATCGTCGGCAGCAGCACGAGCCGCGCCGTCGCATAGGCGGCGCCCGGATCGTCGACGCGGCCGACGAAGGATGAGCGATGCGTGGCAAAGAGCGCGGGGTCGCGCGCCTTCACCCCGGCGTCGACATTGCCGACGATGCGCAAATGCGGAATGCGCGTATCGCCGAGAACCTCGCGCAGGAACCAGCAGACGCTATCGACATTGGCGCTATTGTTGCTGGCGACGAGCAGAATATCCTGGCCGCCGGGGCCGAGCGGCGCTTCCGGCGCGCTCGGATAGAGCAGCGCATGGTCTTTCTCGGGCAGCAGCGCGCGGAAGTCGTCATATTCCTGCGCGTTGAGATGCAGCAGAAGATCGGCGCCGCGCATCAGCTCCAGCTCGCGGGCGAGCATTTGCTCATAGGTCACGCGCGGCGGCAGCCAGGGCATATGCTCGTTCATCAGCGCGAATTGGCGCGCCTGCAGATCATGACTGTCGAGCATGATCGGCGCGCCGCGCGCGAGGCGCTTCGCCGCCGACATCAGGAAGAAATGATTGCAATGGACGAGATCGAAGCGCCGATCCATGAGGCCCAGCGCCAGCTCCGCGCGCTCGGCCACGCCGGCGCGAATAATGGCCTGATCGCCATGCAGATAAGGCCACAGAACATCGCGCAGAAAGCGCGGCGTCGCGAAAGCGTGGAAAGGCGCGCCGCCGAACCAGCGCTCGCCTCGCGAGAGCTCGGGCGTCGCCTCGACGAAAGCGCGCCAGCGCCAGGCGCGCTCCGGCGTGAAGCCCGGCATGTCGCAAATGGCGACCGGCGCGACGCGGGCGCCGAGCGCGCGATAGGCTGCGACCTGCCCCAGCACGACGCGATATGTGCCGCAGGAATGCCAGGCCGGATGCACAATGGCGACATGACGCCCGGCGAGCGGCCGAGAAGCTGTGTCTTTCATCGCAAAAGCAACGGCGCCGCCGTCTCGTGCAAGGCGCGCGCATAGGCGGCGGGGCTGAACATATCGTCATAGAGGCGGCGCGTGTCGGAGACTTCGCGCGCGCCCGCGTCGCGACGCTGGCCGATCTCGCGCAGGGCGGCGGCGAAATCGGCGGCCTCATCGGCGAGAATGACATTGCCGAGCCGCTCTGGATCGATGGCCATGCCGCGAAATGCTCGCCGCGTGGCGATGAGCGGCGCGCCGCTCGCCATCGCCTCCACCGCCTTCACCGAAAGGCCGTGACCTTCGACTGTCGGCAGCAGCACGCAGGCGGCCTGCGCATAGACCGCGCCGATATCGTCGACGCGCCCCTTGAACAGCGCGCGATGGGACTCGTAGAGCGATTTGTCGAGGCGCTTCACGCCGGAATCGATATTGCCGTAGATTTCCACTTCGACGCCAGGGGCGAGCGGCGCGACCTCGCGCAGAAACCAGCGCAGGCTGACGAAATTTCCGTAATTGTCGCTGGCGACGATGACGATGCGATCGCCGCCCGGCCCGCAGGGAACCGGCGCGATGGCTGGATAGACGAGACGATGGCGCGCCTGCGGCAGCAGACGGGCGAACTCCGCCCGCTCCTCCTCATTGAGGTGTATGCAGAGATCCGCCGCGCGCATCCACTCCAGCTCTATCGACAGCATGTCGTCATAGGACACATAGGGCGGCAGGAAGAAGCCGCCTTGATTGCGTAGAATATACTGACGCGCCTGGATATCCTGCGTCTCGACCATGACCGGGACATTTCGTCCGCGAAGCAGTCGAGCAACAAAGGGCAGGGTGAAGTAATGATTCGCGTGCACGAGATCGACATTCTCGTCTGCGAGGCCCGGAGGAAGATCGACGAGCTTGGCGAGCTCGACGAGCCAGGTCGCCTGATCGCCATGGATCAGCCGCCACCACGCGTGAGCGAGAAAGGACGGCGAGAGGGCGGCGAGCCGGCTCGGACCACAGAAATAGCGCTTGTCGGCGGGCAGATCGGCGGAGGCGGCGAAATAGGCCTCCCAGCGCGGCCCATGCGGCGGACGCGGGGCTGGCGCATCCATCAGAGCGACGGAGATCGTCCGCGCTCCGAGCGCGCGATAGGCCTCGAGCTGGCTGACATTGACCTGATAGCTGCCGCAGGAATGCCAGGCGGCGTGAATCACCGCGACCGTTTTCCCCGCGAGCGGTCCTGCGGCGACGGAAGCGTCATTGGAAACCAGCTGCTCTATCGCCCCCTCCCGTTCCCCGCGACTTTAGGACGCACAGCGCGCTCGCGTCCTCCCCTTCAGGGGGGAGCTGAAAACGCCTCTTCCTGCGCGGTTCCGCAGGTTCCGACGCCGGCGCCGTCCGCCCGCCCCGCTTGCCCTGCGACGGCGTTTCCAAGTAGACGGGGTATATGAGCCTTCGACCCGCAAATCCAGATTTTTCCCCGCTACGCGCCGCCTCGGACCAGAGCGGGGCCGCGGCCGGCAAGCGCTATGGGATCGCCATCGTCGGCAATGACAAGATCATCGACTGGCTGCTCCCCTTCCTCGAGAGCTATGCGCAGACCAACGCGCATCTGCCGCTCTTTCTCGTCCCCTATGACGAGAATGTCGCGCAGACGCGCCGCGCGGCGGACATATACGGCGCGCATTTCATCGAGGAGGTTCCCGAGGCGATCGACAGGCTCGCGGCCGAGCTCTATCCCGGCCCCTTCAATGGCAATCGCCGCCGGCTGCGCAAGCTGCAGGCCCTCGCCCTGCCACTGGACGAGGTCGCCTATGTCGATGTCGATGTGGTGCTCTATCGCGATTTCTCGCCCATTTTCGGCCGGCTCGAGGCCAAGAAGACGGAATTCATCGTCGCCTCGCCGAGCTTCGAATATGTCTACAACGAGAAGAAGGCGAACTACCCCTTCCTGCGCGACGCGCTGCTGTTCAATGACGGCTTCTGGGTCACGTCCAACCAATATTTGAAGCTCGACCATTTCATCGAGACGATGCGCGAGGACGCCAAGCTCTTCCATGAGGTGCGCAAGCGCGGGCAGCTCTTCGCCCAGCCGCTGGTGAATTTCGTGACGCATCGGCGCGGGCTCGCCATCACGCTTTTGCCGCATTGCGTCGAGCGCGCCTCGCATGAGAGCTTCTATCAGGCGCCCGGAATCACCTTCGCCGACGGCAAGCCGCTCGATCCCGACGGCAAGGAAATCTACTTCTGCCATTGGGCGGGCGCGACCGCCCTCCCCTCGACGGGCGTTTTCGACGCCTCGTGGAAGGAGTTTTCCAAAGCCGCCTGGGCGAAATTTCGCAAATAGGCCGAATTCCGCTATGAGACTCTCGTGCGGCGGCGGCCCTCCCTCCGGGACGGGCCATTCTCGACGCACGGAACAGGACCAATGCCTCGCCTACTCTTTCTCTATCTCGCACGGCGCATCCTGTTCACCACGCTCGTCGTCCAGCTCGCGCTCATCGTGCCGGTCGTGCTCTCCTATCTGCTCTACACGCTGACGCCGGCGGCGATTCGCGCCGGCCTGCTGGCCCCGGCGCTCATCGGCACCATGCCGACGGTCGGCTTCATCACCCTGCCCATGGCCATAGGCGTCGCCACGGCGCTCGAATTCGCGCGAATGTCCAATGAGGGCATGATCGCCGTGCTCTATGCGCTTCGGCTGTCCGTATGGTCCATCTGCCGGCCGGCGGTCGTCTGCGCCGGCGCGCTGGTCGTCCTCGGCTACGGGCTCGCCAATCTCATGGCGCCCTATTACGCCAGCGGCTTGCAGGACGTCATCAATGTGGTGCGCAACTCGCTCAATCACCGCATGCTGGACGCGGCGCATTTCTACACTTTCGACAATGGCGTGAAGACGCTCTACCTCCAGCGCTGGGAGACGCCGGACATAGCCGTCAATCTCTTCGTGCGGCAGATTTCCATCGAGAAGCGCCAGGAGGAGACGATCACCGCGGCGCGCGCAGAGTTCCGCCGCCAGCCCTCCGGCGTCGTGGTGGCGCTGTCCAACGGCAGCATTCAGACCAAGCCCTTCGACACGGACGAGGTCCGCATCGCCAATTTCGACGAATATGCGATGGCGCTGCCGATGCAGGGCAGCGAATCGCTGCCGCCGCGCAATTGGCGCGGCGTCTATGAGCTGACCTTGCCGGAATTCATCGCCAATTGGCAGACCGCCAAGCTCGACCGCCGCCAGGCCGGCGAATGGATGGCGGAGGCGGCCAAGCGCTTCGGCGTGCCGTCGCTCGCCATCGCGCATACGCTGCTCGCCATGGCGCTGGTCTTGACCTTCGGCAATGTCACCGGACGACGCGGCGGCATGAGCTCGCTGGTCATCATCGCCATTCCGGCGGTGCATATCCTCTTTCTGGTGGCGCTGGAATCGCTGCTGCGCGCCGACGCCCGCTTCGCTTTCCTTCTGGGAGGAGCGGCGGCGCTCGAGGTCGGCGTGTCGATCCTGCTGATCTACCGGCGCAACAGAAGCACCAGCCCGATGCGCAAGCTCTCGGCCTTCGAGACCATCGCCGCAGCCGAGCCGCAGACTGTCGCGGCCTGACCAACCTTCGTCATCGTGAGGAGCGAAGCGACGATCCAGGGGCCGCCCTCGACTCCTGGATTGCTTCGCATCGCTCGCAATGACGACATCACGCCGCGGCGAGCACCACCTCGCGATAATGGGGAATGACGACATCCGGCGCGCCGGTCTCGCGCACCGCGCCCTCGTCGATCCAGATCACGCGGTCGCAGAGATCGCCGAGAAAGCGCAGATCGTGCGAGACCATCAAAATGGTCCCTTTCTTGGCGAAATCGGCGATGAAGGCCTCGCATTTGGCCTGGAACACCTCGTCGCCGACCGACAGCGCCTCATCGACGATGAGGATGTCGGCGTCGGCGTTGGCGCAAATGGCGAAAGCGACGCGCGCCACCATGCCGCTGGAATAGAGCCGCATGGGCTGATCGAAGAACGCCCCGATATCGGCGAATTCGGCGATGGCCGGCAGGCGCTTTTCCACCTCCTTGCGCTTCAATCCGAGGATCGCGCCGCCGATCATGGCGTTCTCGCGTCCGGTGAGCAGGCCGTCGAAGCCGGAGCCCAGCGCCAGAATCGGCGCCACGCGGCCCTTGACCTCGAAGGAGCCGCGCGTCGGCCGCGTGATGCCGCAGAGAATTTGCAGCAGCGTCGTCTTGCCCGCGCCATTGCGGCCGATAATGCCGACCTTCTCGCCCTTGCCGACCTCGAAGCCTATGTCGTGGAGCACCCAATGCTCCTGATAGAACTTCTTCCACAGGCCAAAGAGGATCTGCTTCAGCTGGTCGTTGCGGTGCAGATAGAGCTGGAACGCCTTGCCGACGCCGTCGCAGCGGATGATGGGTTCAGATGACATCGACGATGACCGATTTGTAGCGCATGAAGAACTGATAGCCGAACAGGAATATCCCGTAGGACACCAGGGCCAGCGCGACATAAGCGATGGGATTGGGCAGCACGCCGTCGAGCGCCACGCCGCGCAGCATCTCTATATAGTCGCCGACGAGATTGAGGCGCAGCCAGATCGAGATATGCGAAGGCATCTGATCGAGCCGATAGAAGATCGGCGTCGCGAACATCAGCACCGGCACGACCGACACCATGATATGCGCCACATCGCGGGTGAAGGCGCCGAGCGCCATCAGAAACCAGACGACGCCGAGCATGAAGCAGGCGAAGGGCAGAATCAGCAGCGGCGCGAAGAAAATCGTCATCGGCAATTCGCCGGCCGTCAGCAGGCGGAAGATCACATAGACGCCGAGGCTGATGCCGCCATAGACGAAGGAGCGAATCGTCGCCACCCAGGCGATCGTCTCGCTGGGGAAGATCGATTTCTTCACAAAGGTCACATGCTCGTGCAGCAGGCCCGGCGCGCGATAGGCGAGCTCGCTGAACACATTGAAGACGATGAGCCCGATGAAGATGCCGGCGGCGTAATCGCTGGTGCTCATGCCCGCCGACAATTGCGGAACCGTTATGGAAAACAGAACGGTATAGGTCAGCAGCATGATCAGCGGGGCGAGCACGGCCCAGAGCGGCCCGAGCACGGAGCCGCGGAATCTGGAGGTCAGCTCCCGCCGCACCACGGCGCGGATGAGCTCCCTATGGTGCCAGGCCCGCTCGAAGGGAGCGACATAGGCGATGGGCGGTATCTGAGCGAGCGACAGGCCGAACCTCCTTCGATCGAATACGGCGGCGCAGCCGCATAGACCAGCTCGGCGCCGCCTCTGTCAACGGTCGGGCGCCGGGCGGGCCGGATCGACCCGGCTCCGCCTCGCCAGGGTCGACCTCGGCTTGACGCGCCGCCGCGCCGTTCCTACTCTTTCGACAAAGTTTCAATTCGAAAGGAAAGCCATGTCTGCCGCGACCGTCAAAGTCTCCGATGCGAGCTTCGAAGCCGAGGTTCTGAAATCCGACCAGCCGGTCGTCGTGGATTTCTGGGCCGAATGGTGCGGCCCCTGCCGCACCATCGCGCCGGCGCTCGAGGAGATCGCCACCGAGCTCAAGGACAAGCTCAAGATCGTCAAGCTCAATGTCGACGAGAACCCCAATGTCGCCGGCATGCTGGGCATTCGCTCCATCCCGACGCTCATCATCTTCAAGGACGGCAAGGCCGCCTCGCAGAAGGTGGGCGCCGCGCCCAAGGGCGAATTGCTGCGCTGGATCAACGGCGCTATATAAGCGCTCGACGTAGCGGGAGTGAAGGCGTAAGTCCTGGGGCATGACCCTCTCGGATCTCGCGCCTTCCCTCCAATTCTCCCCGCAGGAGCTGACGGCGATCGCCCTCAGCCTGAAGGTCGCGGGGACGGCGACCGTCTTCTCGCTGCCGCTCGCCGTCTTCGTCGCCTATGCGCTGGCGCGCTGGCGCTTCCCCGGCCATGCGGCGCTGAACGCCTTCATTCATCTGCCGCTGGTCATGCCGCCGGTCGTCACCGGCTTCGCCCTGCTGCTGCTGCTCGGCCGCAAGACGCCGCTCGGCCACTTTCTCGCGGAATATTTCGGCGTCGTCTTCGCCTTTCGCTGGACCGGCGCGGCGCTGGCAGCCGCCGTGATGAGCTTTCCGCTGATGATCCGCCCGATTCGCCTCTCCTTCGAGAGCATAGACGAGCGGCTGGCGCTGGCCTCGCGCTCGCTGGGCGCCGATCCGCTGTGGACCTTCTTCCTGGTGACGCTGCCTCTGGCGGCGCCTGGCGTCATCGTCGGCTCCATTCTCGGTTTCGCCAAGGCGCTCGGCGAATTCGGCGCGACCATCACCTTCGTCTCCAACATTCCCGGCGAGACGCAGACGATTCCCTCCGCCATCTACAGCTTCACCCAGACGCCGGACGGCGACGCCGACGCGCTGCGGCTCGCCGCCGTCTCGGCGACGATCGCCGTGGCCGCGCTCGTCGTCTCGGAGATCTTGCAAAAACGCGCCGATGCGACGCGAGCCGGCAAATGATCGGCGTCGACATAAAATTGCACCGGGGCGATTTCACCCTCGCCGCCGCCTTCGCGTCCAAGGCCCGCATCCTCGCGCTGCATGGACCGTCCGGCTCCGGCAAGACGACGCTCGCCCATCTCGTCGCCGGCCTCACGGCGCCGGACGAGGGCCATATCGTCGTCAATGGCGCGCTTCTCGTCGATACGGCGCAGCGTCTCTTCGTGCCGCCGGAGAAGCGCCGAATCGGCCTCGTGTTTCAGGATGCGCTGCTGTTTCCGCATTTCGACGTGAGGACGAATATTCTGTTCGGCCGCTTCTTCACGCCCAAGGCGGAGCGCCGCGTGCCATTCGAGGCCGTCGTCGAGACGCTCGGCGTCGCGCATCTGCTGCGCCGCCGAGCCGGCGCGCTCTCGGGCGGCGAGCGGCAGCGCGTCGGCCTCGCCCGCGCCCTGCTCTGCTCGCCGCGCCTTTTGGTGATGGACGAGCCCATGGCCTCGCTCGACTATGACCGGCGCCAGGAGATCATGACGCTGATCGAGCGGCTGCGCGACGAGTTCTCGATTCCGATCCTGCTCGTGTCTCACGCGGCCGACGAGATATTGCGCCTCGCCGACGAGGTGATCTCGCTCGAGCGCGGCGGCAGCGTCGCGCAAGGCCTGCCCTCGGAGACGCTCGCCGCCGCCAGCCGGCATACGGAAGGCGGCCGCTTCTCGGTGGTCAGCGCGCTGGTCGCGCATGTCGGCGACTATGATCCGCGCTATGGCGTGACGCGGCTCGCGCATCCCTCGGGCGAGATCGTCGTCGCGGCGCATGTCGCCAATGGCGACCGGCAAGTGCGCGCGCTCATCAACGCCACCGATGTGGCGCTCGCCTACCGCAAGCCGGAGAACACCAGCATACGCACCGTGCTTTGCGGCCGCATCGTCGCGATCGACGAGGATGCGAGTCCGCTCGCCTTCGTGCGGCTCGAGCTCGAAGGCGGCGATCGGCTCATCTCGGCGACAACGCGGCTGTCGGTCGCCGAAATGAATCTGAGCGTCGGCGCGCAAGTCTATGCGCTGGTGAAATCGGTGGCGCTGGACGAAAGAGAGCTCCGCGCGAATGCTTGAGCGCGCCGCCGCCAGCCCGCGAACCGCTCTCTCGGACACGAATCCTCGCGCGGAAATCATAGGAATTCGTTAGCTCTTTCATTTAGATGTTTGTTAAGACCTCCATGCGATCTTCAAAACCGCGAAGCCTCCGATAAGGGATCGCTTCGTATTCGCGCCGAACAGGACAGATGATCTGTCCGCCGCCGGCCCGGCACAGGAATCTCGAGCCCCGTTCGGCTCGCAGGTCTCCGTCGGAGGCACGGCCAAGCGCGACGGTGTTCTCCAAACCTTCGTGAACCAAGGCACAGCCGCCGGCCCCTCGCGCCGGAGCGATCGCTCGCGCGTCCTCGCTGCGTCCTGCGCTCACGCCCGATGCGGACCGAGCGCGCTCGGGCCGAGAACCGTCACGCCGTCACACTTTCGTTTCTTCGTAAACAGCTTCATTGGAAGCGGAGCGCCCGATGACCTCGATCTTCACCTCTCTCAACGCCACTCAGGTTGCCGGGCTCACCACGACCATCATATCCAATCTGACGACGACGGACATAGCGGCGCTCAGCACCACGCAGACGGCGGCGCTCAAATCGACGCAGCTCAACGCGCTCAACTCGACCGATCTCCAATATTTCGCGCAGACGCAGATCGCGGCGCTCTCGGCCAACGCCATCGCCGGCCTCTCGCTCGCGCAGATCGGCAATTTGACGACGACGCAGGCCGACGAATTCACCGCCACCCAGGTCGCGGCGCTCACCACCTCGCAGATCGGCGCGCTCACCTCGACAGAGCTGCAAGGCTGGGACGGCACACAGCTCGGCGCGCTCACCTCCACCCAGATCGGCAAGCTCACCACCACGGCGATCAGCAATCTCTCGACGACGCAAATCTCGACGCTGAGCCAGACGCAGGTCCGCGGCCTCACCACCTCGCAGCTCAATGCGCTGACCACCGCCGATCTCATCGCGGTCAATCTCGCCAATCTGACCACCTCGCAGATCGCCGGCCTCGACGGCGCCGCGGCTGGCAATCTCTCCACCACGCAGGCGGAAAACCTCACATCCTCGCAGATCGGCGCCTTGTCGGCGACGGCTTTCGCCGGCCTCTCGTCGACGGAAGTCCAGGCGTGGAGCACCACGCAGCTCGCCGGCCTCACGGCCACGCAGCTGGGCAAGCTCACCACCACCGCGCTGTCGAACCTCTCGACGACGCAGGTCACTGATCTGACCTCGACGCAGGTGCGCGGCCTCACCGCAACGCAGATCGGTGGCCTGTCGGCGAGCTACCTCGACGCCATCGACGCCGGCGACTTCTCGACCAGCCAGATCGCCGCGCTCGACGCAACCGTCACCGGCAATCTCTCCACAACCCAGGTCGGCAATCTCTCCGCAGCGCAGATCGGATCGCTCTCGGCTACCGCATTCGGCGCGCTGACCTCCACCGAAGTGCAGGCCTTCACCTCGACGCAGCTCGCCGGCCTCACCGCAACGCAGCTGGGCAAGCTCACCACCACCGCTCTGTCGAACCTCTCCACCACGCAGGTCACCAACCTGACCTCGACCCAGGTCCGCGGCCTCACCGCAACGCAGATCGGCGGCCTCTCCGCCTCCTATCTCGACGCCATCGACGCCGGAGACTTCTCGACCTCCCAGATTGGCGCGCTCGACGCAACCGTCACCGGCAATCTCTCCACCACCCAGGTCGGCAATCTCACCTCCACCCAGATCGGATCGCTCTCGGCCACCGCCTTCGGCGCGCTGACCTCCACCGAAGTGCAGGCCTTCACCTCCACGCAGCTCGCCGGCCTCACCGCCACGCAGATCGGCAAGCTCACCACGACCGCTCTGTCGAACCTCTCCACCACGCAGGTCACTGACCTGACCTCGACGCAGGTCCGCGGCCTCACCGCAACGCAGATCGGCGGCCTCGCCGCCTCCTATCTCGACGCCATCGACGCCGGCGACTTCTCGACCTCCCAGATCGGCGCGCTCGACGCCACCGTCACCGGCAATCTCTCGACGACCCAGGTCGGCAATCTCTCCGCCGCCCAGATCGGCTCGCTCTCGGCTACCGCATTCGGCGCGCTGACCTCGACGGAAGTGCAGGCCTTCACCTCGACGCAGCTCGCCGGCCTCACCGCCACGCAGCTGGGCAAGCTCACCACAACCGCTCTGTCGAACCTCTCCACGACGCAGGTCACTGATCTGACCTCGACGCAGGTGCGCGGCCTCACCGCAACGCAGATCGGTGGCCTGTCGGCGAGCTACCTCGACGCCATCGACGCCGGCGACTTCTCGACCAGCCAGATCGCCGCGCTCGACGCAACCGTCACCGGCAATCTCTCGACGACCCAGGTCGGCAATCTCTCCGCCGCTCAGATCGGCTCGCTCTCCGCCACCGCATTCGGCGCGCTGACCTCCACCGAAGTGCAGGCCTTCACCTCCACCCAGCTCGCCGGCCTCACCGCCACGCAGCTGGGCAAGCTCACCACGACCGCTCTGTCGAACCTCTCCACCACGCAGGTCACTGATCTGACCTCGACGCAGGTGCGCGGCCTCACCGCAACGCAGATCGGCGGACTCGCGGCCTCCTATCTCGACGCCATCGACGTCGGCGACTTCTCGACCAGCCAGATCGGCGCGCTCGACGCAACCGTCACCGGCAATCTCTCCACCACGCAGGTCGGCAACCTCTCCGCCGCCCAGATCGGATCGCTCTCCGCCACCGCATTCGGCGCGCTGACCTCCACGGAAGTGCAGGCCTTCACCTCGACGCAGCTCGCCGGCCTCACCGCAACGCAGCTGGGCAAGCTCACCACCACGGCGCTGTCGAACCTCTCCACGACACAGGTCACGAATCTGACCTCGACGCAGGTGCGCGGCCTCACCGCAACGCAGATCGGCGGACTCGCCGCCTCCTATCTCGACGCCATCGATACGGCGGACTTCTCGACCTCCCAGATCGGCGCGCTCGACGCAACCGTCACCGGCAATCTCTCCACGACCCAGGTCGGCAATCTCACCTCCACTCAGATCGGCTCGCTCTCCGCCACCGCCTTCGGCGCGCTGACCTCCACGGAGGTGCAGGCCTTCACCTCGACGCAGCTCGCCGGCCTCACCGCCACGCAGATCGGCAAGCTCACCACCACAGCGCTGTCGAACCTCTCCACGACACAGGTCACTGACCTGACCTCGACGCAGGTCCGCGGCCTCACGGCGACGCAGATCGGCGGCCTCTCCGCCTCCTATCTCGACGCCATCGACGCCGGAGACTTCTCGACCAGCCAGATCGGTGCGCTCGACGCAACCGTCACCGGCAATCTCTCGACGACCCAGGTCAGCAATCTCTCCGCCGCCCAGATCGGATCACTCTCCGCCACCGCCTTCGGCGCGCTGACCTCCACCGAAGTGCAGGCCTTCACCTCGACGCAGCTCGCCGGCCTCACCGCAACGCAGATCGGCAAGCTCACCACGACCGCTCTGTCGAACCTCTCCACCACGCAGGTCACGAATCTGACCTCGACGCAGGTGCGCGGCCTCACCGCAACGCAGATCGGCGGACTCGCGGCCTCCTATCTCGACGCCATCGACGTCGGCGACTTCTCGACCTCCCAGATCGGGGCGCTCGACGCCACCGTCACCGGCAATCTCTCCACCACCCAGGTCGGCAATCTCTCCGCCGCTCAGATCGGCTCACTCTCGGCAACCGCATTCGGCGCGCTGACCTCCACCGAGGTGCAGGCCTTCACCTCCACGCAGCTCGCCGGCCTCACCGCAGCGCAGCTGGGCAAGCTCACCACGTCCGCTCTGTCGAACCTCTCCACCACGCAGGTCACTGACCTGACCTCGACGCAGGTCCGCGGCCTCACGGCGACGCAGATCGGTGGCCTCTCCGCTTCCTATCTCGACGCCATCGACGCTGGCGACTTCTCGACCAGCCAGATCGGTGCGCTCGACGCAACCGTCACCGGCAATCTCTCGACGACACAGGTCGGCAATCTCTCCGCCGCCCAGATCGGATCGCTCTCGGCAACCGCCTTCGGCGCGCTGACCTCCACCGAAGTGCAGGCCTTCACCTCGACGCAGCTCGCCGGCCTCACCGCCACGCAGATCGGCAAGCTGACGACGACGGCGCTCTCCAACCTCTCGACGACGCAGGTCACGAATCTGACCTCGACGCAGGTCCGCGGCCTCACCGCAACGCAGATCGGCGGACTCTCCGCCTCCTATCTCGACGCCATCGACGCCGGAGACTTCTCGACCAGCCAGATCGGCGCGCTCGACGCCACCGTCACCGGCAATCTCTCCACGACCCAGGTCGGCAATCTCTCCGCCGCTCAGATCGGATCGCTCTCGGCAACCGCATTCGGCGCGCTGACCTCCACCGAGGTGCAGGCCTTCACCTCGACGCAACTCGCCGGCCTCACCGCAACGCAGATCGGCAAGCTCACCACCACGGCAATCTCGAACCTCTCCACGACGCAGGTCACTGACCTGACCTCGACGCAGGTCCGCGGCCTCACCGCAACGCAGATCGGCGGCCTCTCCGCCTCCTATCTCGACGCCATCGACGCCGGCGACTTCTCGACCAGCCAGATCGCCGCGCTCGACGCCACCGTCACCGGCAATCTCTCCACAACCCAGGTCGGCAATCTCTCCGCAGCGCAGATCGGATCGCTTTCGGCAACCGCCTTCGGCGCGCTGACCTCCACCGAGGTGCAGGCCTTCACCTCGACACAGCTCGCCGGCCTCACCGCAACGCAGCTGGGCAAGCTCACCGCCACCGCTCTGTCGAATCTCTCCACCACGCAGGTCACTGACCTGACCTCGACGCAGGTGCGTGGCCTCACCGCAACGCAGATCGGCGGACTCGCGGCCTCCTATCTCGACGCCATCGACGCTGGCGATTTCTCGACCAGCCAGATCGCCGCGCTCGACGCCACCGTCACTGGCAATCTCTCGACGACACAGGTCGGCAATCTCTCCGCCGCCCAGATCGGCTCGCTCTCGGCAATCGCCTTCGGCGCGCTGACCTCCACCGAGGTGCAGGCCTTCACCTCGACGCAGCTCGCCGGCCTCACCGCCACGCAGATCGGCAAGCTCACCACCACGGCAATCTCGAACCTCTCCACCACGCAGGTCACTGATCTGACCTCGACGCAGGTCCGCGGCCTCACGGCGACGCAGATTGGCGGACTCTCCGCCTCCTATCTCGACGCCATCGATACGGCGGACTTCTCGACCAGCCAGATCGGGGCGCTCGACGCCACCGTCACCGGCAATCTCTCCACAACGCAGGTCGGCAACCTCTCCGCCGCCCAGATCGGATCGCTCTCCGCCACCGCCTTCGGCGCACTGACCTCCACCGAAGTGCAGGCCTTCACCTCGACGCAGCTCGCCGGCCTCACAGCAACGCAGATCGGCAAGCTCACCACCACGGCAATCTCGAACCTCTCGACCACGCAGGTCACGAATCTGACCTCGACGCAGGTCCGCGGCCTCACCGCAACGCAGATCGGCGGCCTGTCGGCGAGCTATCTCGACGCGATCGACGCCGGAGACTTCTCGACCAGCCAGATCGGCGCGCTCGACGCCACCGTCACCGGCAATCTCTCCACCACCCAGGTCGGCAATCTCACCTCCACCCAGATCGGATCGCTCTCGGCAACCGCCTTCGGCGCGCTGACCTCCACCGAGGTGCAGGCCTTCACCTCGACGCAGCTCGCCGGCCTCACAGCAACGCAGCTGGGCAAGCTCACCACCACAGCGCTGTCGAACCTCTCCACGACGCAGGTCACTGATCTGACCTCGACGCAAGTCCGCGGCCTCACTGCCACGCAGATCGGCGGCCTCTCGGCCTCCTATCTCGACGCGATCGACGCCGGAGACTTCTCGACCAGCCAGATCGGCGCGCTCGACGCAACCGTCACCGGCAATCTCTCCACGACCCAGGTCGGCAATCTCTCCGCCGCTCAGATCGGCTCGCTCTCGGCCACGGCCTTCGGCGCGCTGACCTCGACCGAGGTGCAGGCCTTCACCTCGACGCAGCTCGCCGGCCTCACGGCCACGCAGATCGGCAAGCTCACCACCACAGCGCTGTCGAACCTCTCCACCACGCAGGTCACTGATCTGACCTCGACGCAGGTCCGCGGCCTCACTGCAACGCAGATCGGCGGCCTCTCCGCCTCCTATCTCGACGCCATCGACGCCGGAGACTTCTCGACCAGCCAGATCGGCGCGCTCGACGCCACCGTCACCGGAAACCTCTCCACGACCCAGGTCGGCAATCTCTCCGCCACCCAGATCGGCTCGCTCTCCGCCACCGCCTTCGGCGCGCTGACCTCCACGGAGGTGCAGGCCTTCACCTCCACGCAGCTCGCCGGCCTCACCGCAACGCAGCTGGGCAAGCTCACCACGACCGCTCTGTCGAACCTCTCCACCACGCAGGTCACTGATCTGACCTCGACGCAGGTCCGCGGCCTTACCGCCACGCAGCTGGACGGGCTGTCGGCGAGCTACCTGGACGCCATCGACGCTGGCGACTTCTCGACGAGCCAGATCGGCGGACTGGATTCGACCGCAGTCGGCAATCTCACCTCGACGCAGGTCGGGGCGCTGACCTCGGCGCAGGTCGGCGCGCTCTCGGCGACATCGATCAACTCGTTGACCACGACGGAGATCAACACGCTGAGCAGCACGCAGGTCGCGGGCCTCACCAAGACGCAGCTCACCGCTCTGAGCACGACCAACTTCAGCGCTCTGAGCAGCACGACGGGCATTCCGGCGCTGACGACCACGGCCATCGCCGGCCTCACCACCGCGGATATCGCCGCGCTCAGCACGACCCAGGGCAACGCCTTCACGACAACCCAGATTCAGGCAATGTCCGTGGATCAAGCTATCGCGCTCGTGTCTCTCATCGGCTGACGGCGAGGGGCGCGAGACGCGGTGACTTTCGTCACCCGTCCGCAACGACGCTCCGGGCGGCATCGCCCGGGCGCCGCCCTCTCGAATGGACGTCGACATGACCACGCAGCCGAACGAATCGGAGACCGCCCTCGCGCTGTTCCAGGCAGCGATCGAAAAATCCTACTCGCGCAAGCTGACCATCGCCGATCTGTTCACCGCCGCCGCGCAATTGAAAGCGCTGGGGCTCGATCAGCGGGCGGCCGAGCTCTACAAGCATTGGATCGCCTTCAACGCCGACGATCCCGTCGTCTATGCGGCCTATTTCAATTATGCGACGGCTTTGGCCGACTCGGGCGATCGCCCGGGCGCGATCAATGCGCTGCGCGAGGCGATCCGCATTCAGCCGGATTTCCAGCCGCCCTATATAAATCTCGGGCGGCTGCTCGAGGATTCCGGCCTCGTCGGCGCGGCGGTCGCACAATGGATGGCGCTCATCGAGCGGACCCCCGCCGTCAATGGCGACTCGGTCGCGCATAAGCTCAGCGCGCTGCAGCAGACGGGGCGCGTGCTCGAGAGCCTCAACAAGGACGAGGCGGCGGAAGACGCGCTGCGGCAGATTCTCGAGATCGATCCCAAGCGGCAGGAGGTCGTGCAGCATTGGATCGCGCTGCGCCAGCGCCAATGCAAATGGCCTGTCGTTCTGCCCTCCGAGCATGTGAGCCTCGCCGATCTCGCCAATGGCATATCGTCGCTGTCGCTCGCCAATCATGCCGACGATCCGATGTTCCAGCTCGCCAAGGCGCATCATTACGAGAAGCGCTCCATCGGCCGGCCCAAACGCGGGCTGCGCCCAGCAGAGCCGAAGCGGGCGCGCAAGCAGCGGTTGCGTATCGGCTATGTCTCCTCCGATCTGCGCGAGCATGCGGTCGGCTTCGCCATGACCGATGTGCTGGAGTCGCATGATCGCGCGCATTTCGAGATCTACGCCTATTATTGTGGCATCGCGCGCAATGATCCGACGCGCGAGCGCATCGCCGCGGCCGTCGATCGCTGGACCGACATCAATGGAATGGACGATGAGACGGCGGCGCGAAAAATCGCCGCGGACGAGATCGACATTCTCGTCGATCTCAACGGCTACACCAAGGATGCGCGCACCAAGGTGTTCTCGCTGCGGCCGGCGCCGATCATCGTCAACTGGTTCGGCTTCCCCGGCACGATGGGCAGCCCCTATCATCATTACATCATCGCCGATCCGGTGATCATTCCCAAAGGCGCGGAGATCTACTACTCAGAGAAGGTGGCGCGGCTCGCCTGCTACCAGCCCAATGATCGCAAGCGCGTGGTCGCGCCGCAGCGCCCGACGCGCGCCGAGGCGGGATTGCCGGAGGACGCTTTCGTCTATTGCTCGCTCAACGGCATGCAGAAGCTCACCGCCCTCACCTTCGATCGCTGGGCGCGCATACTGACGGCGGTTCCCGGCAGCGTGCTATGGCTGCTCACCGGCACGGAGCAGACCAACGCCCGCGTGCGCGCGGAGGCGAAAGCGCGCGGCGTCGCGCCGGAGCGCATCGTCTTCGCCGAGAAGATGGCCAATCCCCATCATTTGGCGCGCTATCCGCTCGCCGATCTCTTTCTCGACAATTTCCCCTATGGCGCCCATACGACGGCGGCCGACTCGCTGTGGATGGGCGTGCCGATCGTCACCTTCGCCGGCCGCAGCTTCGCCTCGCGCGTCTGCGCCAGCCTGGTGCGCGCGGCGGGCGTCGGCGAGCTCGCCTGCGCCAGCGCGGAGGATTACGTCGCGCTCGCGATAGAGCTCGGCAAGGACAGGCGCAAGCTCGCGGGCCTGCGCGACCGGCTCGCCAATGTGCGCGAGACATCGCTGCTCTTCGACACGCCGCGGCTCGTCGGCGATTTGGAGCAGCTCTATCGCGACATGTGGCGCGACTACGAGAATGGCGAGCTGCCGCGGCCCGACCTGCGCAATCTCGACATTTATCACGAGATCGGGCTCGACCTCGATCTCGAGAAGATGGAGCTGCTGAGCGACGCCGATTATCACGCGCTCTATCAGCGCAAGCTGGCGGAGTGGGACGCCGCCTATCCGATAGAGCCGGACGCGCGCATGTGGCGGCCGCGCTGAGCGCGCGGCCGTGTTCCCCCGCTCACTCGGCGAGCATTCGCTTCAGCAGCTCGATGACCTCGGACAGGCTCTTGTCCTTGGAGGCGAGCTCCTCGACCTTGCGCACGGCGTGCAGCACGGTCGTATGGTCGCGTCCGCCGAAGCGCCGGCCGATCTCCGGCAGCGAGCGCAGCGTCAGCACCTTGGACAGATACATGGCGATCTGCCGCGGGCGCACGACATTGGCGGTGCGGCGCGAGGAGAGAATATCCGCGCGCGAGATATTGTAGTGGCTGGCGACGAGCTTTTGAATGTCGTCGATCTTGACGCGCTTGGGCTCGGCGCTGCGCACGAGATCGCGAATGGCGTTCTCCGCCGTCTCGACGCAGAGCGGCGCGCCGTTCAGCGTCGAATGGGCGAGCAGGCGATTGACCGCGCCTTCGAGATCGCGGCCATTGGTGACGATGGTCTTGGCGATATAGGACATGACCGCCGGCGGCACATGGAAATTGGGCTGCGCCTCCTGCGCGGCGGCGATGCGCGCCTCCAAAATCTTCATGCGCAATTCTTCGTCGAGCGGGCCGATGTCGACGCAGAGCCCGCCCTTGAAGCGCGAGAGCACGCGCTCGTCGAGAGTCTCGAGGTCGGAGGGCGGACGATCGGCGGCGACGACGACCTGCTTGCCGGCGTCGATGAGCGAGTTCAGCGTGTGGCAGAACTCCTGCTGAATGGACTTGCCCTGCAGAAATTGCACATCGTCGATGATGAGCACGTCGATGTTGCGCAGCCGCTCCTTGAAGGCGATCGAATTCTGCTGAGACAACGCAGAGACGAAGCCGCTCATGAACTTCTCGGCGGTGAGATAGAGCACGCGCCGCTTATTGTCATTGGCCGAGCGCGCCACCGCCTGCAGAAGATGCGTCTTGCCGAGTCCGACGGCCGCATGCGTGTAGAGCGGATTGAACAGCGGATGCTCGCCGGGACGGGCGTCGGCGACGCGACAGGCGGCCGCATAGGCGAGCTGGTTGGAAGGGCCGACCAGAAAGGTCGAGAAAGACAGACGACGATCGAGCGGCGAGCCGCCGAAAGACTCGCCATCGCCGCGCGCCGCGGGGCGCATCGGCGCCTTGGCGGGCTGCGCTTCCGCGCGCTCGACGACAATGGCGGCGGGCGCCGGCGACGCCTTCTCGACCATGGCGCCGGAAACGGCTTCCGCATCACGAGCGCGCGGACGGCGCGTCGGCGAGCGCACGTCGATGATGACCTGCTCGAGCGAGGTGAATTCGGCGCACAGCCGCGTGCGGATGCGATCCGCATAGTGAGACTGAATCCAGCTCTTCAAAAATTTCGTCGGCACTGTCAGCAGCGCAGCGCCATCCTTCAGACCTTCGAGCTCCAGCCGCGCGAACCAGGAGCTGTAGACGGCCTCGCCGAGCTCGGCGCGCAGCCGCCCGCGCACGCGCTCCCATTTCTGCCGGGCTTCCGCCGACAGCTCGCTGGAATTCGACTGGTCATCGCTATTATCGGACATGGCTTTCTTTCGCGCTGAAGACGAGTCGAGGCGCGGCGCCGCGACAGCGTCGTCATAGTGAAGCGGATAAATGGTCGGTTTCGATCGATAGGCGCGATCGACGCTCTAGAGGACGCTTACGGCCGGCTCGGCGGACCCACGGAATTTTCGCCGAGGTCGAAGGGACTTCGTCCGTCCTTTCGACTGCGACCTCGCGGCTCGCAGCGCAGCGCTGCGTCGTCGCTCGGTCTCGTGTCGGCTCGCCGCCCAAAAGCCATCACATCACCCCTACATCCGCGATGAGCGAAAGCCCGTCGCGGTCTTGATAATCGGATCTGAAGATACGCAGACAGAAACGCACCTAGCGGCTATCGGCCGATGCATTCGTGGTGTGGTCGACGCATTCGTGGAACGCGTCGGGCAGTCCATCGCAGAGAAGGTGTCACCCGAAGGCTTACATGCGTCTACTCACCCATCCAAGCGACGCCGCTCCTCAGCGCCACGCCACATTTCGAACCTACACGCCCGCTTTTGCGCACGCAACGATGGTCGAGCCGCAGAATGCGCCGAACGTCGCCGCATCGCCGCCGCAGTGACGCAGTTTGCCAGGATAAAGTCATGATTCGTCGCTCAGAAAAATTTACGACGATGGGAGGCGCGACGCGGCGATCTTCGCTCTGTTGCAGCGCGCGCGTTAACGAACCGGGCGTGTCAAGCCCGGCGAGCGTTGGCGACGCAGCGGGCCTTTAACGTAATTAACTGTTTTTAAACCATATACGCTGCGCACAAGAAAAGCGTGTGAAAAAAAATCTCACACTACGAAGACTAGCGGAGTCGGTTTGCCCGCGCGTCGAAATATTACGCAGAACGCAAAAAAGCCCGGCGGAGCCGGGCTTTCGAAACACGCCGTTTGCGCAAGAAAAGATCAGGCCGAAAGAGCCTTCACGCGCGCCGTGAGACGCGAGACCTTGCGCGATGCGGTGTTCTTGTGAATGACGCCGTGCTGCGCGGCGCGCATCACGACCGGCGCGACGCTCTTGAGCACCGCAGCGGCCGTCGCGGCGTCGCCGCTGGCGATCGCCTCCTCGACCTTGCGGACCTGCGTGCGCAGCTGGCTGCGACGCGCGCGGTTGACGGCCGTGCGCCGGGCGATCTTGCGGACGGCCTTTTTGGCCGAGCTGGTGTTGGCCATCTTTTTTCCTTCGACGGTCGAGGCGTGAGGCGGGGGCGCCGCCCAAAAAAGCAAAGCGGCCCCGAAATCGCGGCCAGTTCGCGGGCCTTATACGCGGGCCGGCGTCGTTTCGTCAATGGCCGGGCCATGGGCCGAAGAGAGGGACGCTCAGCGATGCTCGAATTTGGGCGGGCGCTTCTCGATGAAGGCGGTCATACCCTCCTTCTGATCATGCGTCGCGAACAGAGAATAGAACAATCTCCGCTCGAAACGCACGCCTTCCGAGAGCGGCGTCTCATAGGCGCGCTCGACCGCCTCCTTGGCCATCAGCACGGCCGGCAGCGACAGCGCGGCGATCGTCCGCGCGCTCTTCAGCGCCTCTTCCACGAGCTTGTCCGCTGGCACGATTCGGGCGACGAGGCCACAGCGCTCCGCCTCCTCCGCGCCCATCAGCCGGCCGGTGAGGACCAGCTCCATCGCCTTGGATTTGCCGATGGAGCGCACCAGCCGCTGCGTGCCGCCGGAGCCGGGAATGACGCCGAGCTTGATCTCGGGCTGGCCGAACTTGGCCGTGTCCGCGGCCAAAATGAAATCGCACATCATGGCGAGCTCGCAGCCGCCGCCCAGAGCATAGCCGGCGACGGCGGCGATGACGGGCTTGCGCGCGCGCGCCACGCCGTCCCAACGCGCCAGGAAATCGTCGAGATAGGCCTCGGCGACGGTCTTGTCGCGCAGCTCCTTTATGTCGGCGCCGGCGGCGAAGGCCTCCGCCGAGCCGGTCAGCACCACGCAGCCGATTTGAGGATCGGCCTCGAAACGCGCCAGAGCGTCGGCGACCTCGCCGATCAGCCGCGCATTCAGCGCATTCAGCGCGCGCGGCCGGTTGAGCCGCAGCAAAGCGACGCGATCATGCGTCTCGATCTCGATCGTCTCGTAATCCAAGGCCGCCTCCTGCTTTTTCGTCGCTATCATGCGCCCATCAAATTTCGAAGTCGCCCTCATTCGCCTCGATCTCGCCGAGGCCGGCGGCGACCGCGCGCCCATGCAGCTCGTCCAGCGTGATGGTGTCGAGCCTGGCGAGCGCCTGACGCTCCGCCTCCGCGAAGAGCGGATCGACCGCGAGCGCCAGAAGACGCGGCTCCTCGCCATTCTGCGCGCCCTCCTCCGCGCGCAGAGCGACGCGCACGATCTCGCCGACATAGAGACGGCGACGCTCGCGCGCCAGCTCATAGCCGCCGGCCGGGCCGCGCACGCTCTTCAAAATGCCGGCGCGCACCATGGCCTGCAGCATGCTCTCGAGATGCCGCGGCGGCAGATCGTGACGCGCCGCCAGCGCCCGCGACGACACCGGCCGCGCCCGCGCATGCAAGGCGATGTCGAGCGCCGCCAGCACGGCGAGACGCGCGGGACGCGGCAGCAGGCTCATTCGGCTCCGCCCTCGCCCGGCGCGACCTCGCTCGTCCCGGTCGAGCCGAAGCCGCCGTCGCCGCGCGCGGTCTCCTCCAGCGCTTCCGTCGCCTCGATGAGCTCGACATGCTCGTAGCGCGCCACCACGAGCTGCGCGATGCGCATTCCGCGCGAGATCTCGAATGGATGCGTCCCGAAGTTGACCAGCAGAACCTTCACCTCGCCGCGATAATCGCTATCGATGGTGCCGGGCGCGTTGAGCACGCTGACGCCGAATTCCAACGCCAGGCCGGAGCGCGGCCGCACCTGCGCCTCATAGCCCGGCGGCAGCGCCAGCGAGAGGCCCGTCGGCACCAGATCGCGCGCGCCGGGCTCCAGCACCAGCTTGCCGCCGGGCGCGAGCGCGGCGCGCAGATCGAGCCCCGCCGCGCCCGCGCTGGCGTAGGCGGGAAGCGGCAGGCCTTCGCCATGCGGAAGGCGGCGGATGGCGATCTTGGTCACGGCGTCTCTCCCAGCGTGTCGGCGATATGCGCGATGAGCCGCGCCGCGACCTCGGTCTTGTCCAAGCGCGGCCAGGAGGCGACGCCGGCGCGCGAGACGAGGTGAACCTCATTGCTGTCCGCGCCGAAGACTCCAGCGCCGACGTCATTGGCGACAATGAGATCGCAACCCTTGCGCGCGAGCTTCTCCTGCGCATGGGCGAGCACGTCGCGCGTCTCCGCCGCAAAGCCGACGACCAGCGCCGGCCGTCCCTCGCGCCTCTGCGCAACGCTGGCGAGAATATCCGGATTCTCGCGCAGCACGAGCGTCGGCGGCTCGCGCGAGGCGCCCTTCTTGATCTTGTCGGCGGAAGGCTCGACGCGCCAATCGGCGACCGCCGCGGCGCCGATGAACACATCGGCCGGCAGAGCCGCCTCCACCGCCTCGAGCATTTGCTGCGCCGTCTCCACATGGCGCGCGGCGACGCCATTCGGATCGGCGATCTCGACCGGGCCGCTGACCAGAGTGACACGCGCGCCGGCCTGCGCCGCGGCCGCCGCAATGGCGTGGCCCTGCTTGCCGGAGGAGCGGTTGGAGAGAAAGCGCGCCGGATCGATCGGCTCGCGCGTCGGCCCGGAGGTGACGAGCACATGGCGCCCGGCGAGCCTCCCCTGCCCCGCGCAGGGCAGCGGCAGAACCGTATCGCTGCGCAGCGCGGCCTCTATGGCGGCGACGATGGCGAGCGGCTCCGCCATGCGGCCGGGGCCAAATTCGCCGCAGGCCATCTCGCCATCGTCCGGCCCGACGAAGAGCGCGCCATCGCTGCGCAAGGTCGCGACATTGCGCTGCGTCGCCGGATGCAGCCACATGCGCAGATTCATCGCCGGGGCCAGCAGCGCCCTTTTGTCGGTGGCGAGCAGCAGCGTCGTCGCCAGATCATCGGCGAGCCCCTGCGCCATGCGCGCCAGAAGATGCGCCGTCGCCGGCGCGACCACGACGAGATCGGCCTCCCGCGAGAGCCGGATATGGCCCATCTCCTGCTCGTCCATGAGCGAGAAGAGGTCCTCATAGACGCGCTCGCCGGAGAGGCTGGCGAAGGACAGCGGCGTGACGAAACGCGCCGCCGCCGCGGTGAGCACGACACGCACGAAGGCGCCGCGCTCGCGCAGCCGGCGAACCAGCTCCAGCGACTTATAAGCGGCGACGCCGCCGCCGACGACGAGCAGAATGCGCTTGCCCGAAAGGCTCTGCGGATCGGAAGAAACCAAGCGACGGCTCCGCTGCTAGGATACGACTTCCGGCTGAATGGTTCGGCGCGCTCCCCCTCTCCCCGCTCGCGGGGAGAGGGCCGGGGCGAGGGGCTCGGGGCGTGAGCCACAGACGGAAAACGCCCCGAGCCCCTCATCCTCACCTTCTCCCCGCAATGCGGGGAGAAGGAAAGCGGCAAATATTGCGCGAACCAATCAGCCGGAAGCCGTAGAGAGGGAAGAGAATACTCTTTTTCGCTCCGGCCCGGAAAGAGCGCCGCTTTTCCACCCTCCCCTTCAGGGGAGGGTCGGACCGTGCAACGGTCCTCCGGGGTGGGGTCGCCGCCCTGCCCGATCGCCCTCCCCTAGAAGCCGTATCCGGTCGCGGCGCCATGGTCTATATTCGCGCGCGCAGGAATGAGGGAAGGGATGTCGGACTATTTGGACAAGGTGAATCGCATACCGATCTCGGCCGATCTGCTCGGCGAGGTCATGGACATGCTGCGCGCGCTGCCCGTCGAGGAGCGCTGGGCCTCGGGCTCCCGCTCGTCCCGGCTCTACGACATGCTGGAGCGCCGCGGGCTGACCGACACGGCCGACATCGTTGCCGTCGCCATAGACCTGCGCGTGACCGCTCTGCTGCGCCTGCAGAGCCTCGATGCGCTGCGCGGCTGGACGACCCCCGGCGGCGGGCTCCGCGCCAGCCTCGTCCACCCCGATCTGCTGAAAGCCGCCGCCGCCGAGCCGCTCATAGAGGAGGCGGACGGCGAGGCCGTCTTCGACGTGGCGAGCTTCCGTCTGCGGCTACTGGCGGGGGCGGAGGTTTATGGGCGGGCGTGAGGGGAGACCGAGTCCGCTTGGACCCTAAGCGGTCGTTGAAGTTCAAGACAAACCTCGTGCCGTCTCCCTCAATCGGGATGATGGCCGCTATCGTCGCCAAAGGTGTAATAGTCGCCTGAGGCGTAATTGCTGGCGTCATCCTGTGTAAGACCTCCGTCGCTTCGTCGTTCAGGCGGGCGCCGGAACACGAACCAGAAGACGCCTCCCACGAGGGCGAGGCCAAGAACCGCGCCCAAAGTGCTTTCCAACCATCCGGACACGTGTAAATCTCCTCTATGTCAATTTGAAAAAATCTTGACTTTCGCACAACAGGCATTGGCTAGCGACCGATGCCTCAGCGTCTCTTGTACCGGTCTGTTTGTGCGTCTATTTTCGAGCGTATAAAAGGAACGTTTTTTCGTCGATAATCCTGCTCTATTTCGTCAGCGACGGCTTCGCCAACATGGTAACTGATGATGTGCTTGAGGCTACGAAACTCGGCAGCAGTCAGCAAGTCTGGCAATACAGCCATAATGCCTTTGTTTGTAGGTAGATGTTCTATAAATGCATATGCAACAGCAGTTCTCACATCATCGCTTGGGGCGCTTAGACAATACCGCGCATAGGCCATCGTTTGATGAATTCCATCCATATCGTCCGCCTCGAATGATTTTGTGAATTCGCACCACAAATTTATCCAAAGAGCCATCGGACTCTTTGCGCTTTCAATCATTGATTTGTGCTTGGGCAACCTTTCAATTGCAATTCGTTTCCAGCTGCTCACTGCCATCATGCCTTTCTGAGACGCAATCCATAAACCAATTACCAAGCATTCGCATAATTGCCCAACATGGAACAGCGCGCGAAGGGCGCAGCCCGCCCCCTCCCCCGCTAGCCCTCCGCCCCCCGCCGTGGCAAAGCGTCCCGCATGACGCCCGGCCCCTCCCCCGCGATTCTCGCCCCCATGGCGCGGCGGCTGCAGCTCGCCGATTATCGCTCCTATGCCGCGCTGGATTGCGCGATAGAGGCGCCGCTGGTGGCGCTCACCGGCGAGAATGGGGCCGGCAAGACCAATATTCTCGAGGCGCTGTCGCTGTTCTCGGCCGGGCGCGGGCTGCGCGGGGCGGAGCTGGCCGATTGCGCGCGGCGGCAGGGCTCCGGCGGTTTCGCCGTCTCGATCGAGCTCGTCGCCGATGGCGTCGTCACGCAGCTCGGCCATGGGCTGGAGCCGGCCAGCGGCGAGCAGAGCGCGGCGCGGCGCTTTCGCATCGACAGGGCGCCGGTCTCCTCCGCCCGCGCTTTCGCCGATCATCTGCGCCCGCTGTGGCTCACCCCCGCGATGGACGGGCTGTTCGCCGGGCCGGCGGGCGATCGGCGACGCTTTCTGGATCGGCTGGTGCTGAGCGTCGACGCCGAACATGGCGCGCGCGCGGCCAGGCTCGAGCGCGCTCTGCGCAATCGCAACCGCCTGCTCGCCGAGGAGACCGCCGACGCCCGCTGGCTGGACGCCGCCGAGCGCGAGATCGCCGCCCTGGGCGTCGCCGTGGCCGCGGCGCGCGGCGAGACTGTGCTGCGGCTGCGCGCGCTCATCGCGAGAGAGCGCGACGACAGCTCGCCCTTTCCCTGGGCCGAGGTTTCGATAGAGGGGGAGCTGGAGCGCATGATCGCCGAGGAGCCGGCGCTGCAGGTGGAGGATCGCTATCGCGCGCGGCTCGCCGCCGCCCGCCGCCGCGACGCCGCCGCCGGCCGCACGCTGGAAGGCCCGCAGGCGAGCGATCTCTCCGTGCGCCACGGCCCCAAGGACGAGGCGGCGCGCGCCTGCTCCACCGGCGAGCAGAAGGCGCTGCTGGCCGGCCTCGTTCTCGCCCACGCCCGTCTTGTGGCGGCGACCACGGGGCGCGCGCCGCTGCTGCTGCTGGACGAGGTGGCGGCGCATTTCGATCCGCTGCGGCGCGAGGCGCTCTACGCCGAGCTGGAACGCCTCGGCGGACAAGTGTGGATGACGGGCGCCGACCCGGACGTGTTCGCTTCGCTCGGCGGCCGCGCGCAGCTGCTGCGCGTCTTTCCGGGCCGCACCGAGCGCACGATGTGAGTCTTTCTCGACGCTCCCAAAAAAGGCCGCATTCGAGGCCCTGAACAGACGCGCCCCGACCCCTAGGGTCCGGGGGAAAACGTAGCCGCCGAACGATCGAAGAAGCGCATGCGCGAGCCGAATGAAATCGATTTTTGGCGCGGCTTCGCTCTCGTCACCATTTTCATCAATCACATTCCGGGGATTTTCTTCGAGCGCTTCACCTTTCGCAATGTCGCGATCTCCGATTCGGCGGAGCTGTTCGTGTTTCTCGCCGGCTGGGCGCTGCGCAAGCTGGTCGACGGGCCGGCGCGGACGCTGTCGGCGCGCTATCTGATCCTGCGGCTCGAGGGGCGCGCCTTCACCGTCTATCTGGCGCAGCTGGTGATCGCGCAATTGGCCGTCGCGCTGCAGGCCGGCGCCTCGCTGCTGCTGGACGCGCCCTTTCTGCTCGACTGGAACAACGCCTCGGGCATTTTCACCGATCCGGTGCGCGCCAATCTCGGCCTCGTGCTGCTGACCTTTCAGCTCGGCTATTTCGACATTCTGCCGCTCTATGTCGTGCTGATGCTGGCCTCGCCGCTGATCGCCCTCGCCTATCGCCATGCGCGAGCGCTGCTGCTGCCGGCCTCGCTCGCCATCTGGGCCTATGCGCTGGCCTTCGGCGTCAACTTCCCGACATGGCCAGTGGAGGGCGCCTGGTTCTTCGATCCGCTGGCCTGGCAGCTCGTCTTCGTGCTCGGCTTTCTGCTGGCCGGCGAGGATGGAATCGGCGGCCTCGTGCGCCGCTATCGCAAGCCTCTGTGGTGGGCGGCGCTGCCGATCGTGCTGCTCGGCGTCGCTGCGGCGCGGACCGAATTCGATCCCTCGCCGATCGCTCTGCCGGAGCCCAAGCTGTTCTTCGTCTTCGACAAGACCTTTCTGTCGCCGGCGCGGCTGCTCTCCAGCCTGGCGATCGTCGCTCTCTTCGCGGGTTCTTTCGGCGCGATCTCGCGAGGCGTTCCGCGCATCGCGGATTTTCTTTCTACGCTCGGCCGCAATTCGCTAAATGTATTCTGCGCCGGGTCTCTGCTGAGCCTCGCCGGGCAGATCTTCCGCTTCGCCTATGGCGGAGATGTTGTAAGCGACGCTTTTATCGTTATGTTCGGCATCGTTGCGATGGGGGCGACCGCATGGGCTTCGGAATGGCGCGAAAGGCTGCGGGCAAAATCGGCGCGGGTTCCGGCGTAGCGCTGGCGCTCGCGGCGTCGCTCGCGCTCGCGCAAGAACGCGCGCCTGAGTCCGCGCCGCCGTCCGAGGCGCCGCCGCTCAGTCCCGCCTGCGAGGCGCCGGCCGGCGACATAGCCGCGCCGGCCATGCTGCCGCATTTCGCAAAAGCGCTGCGCGACCGCAAATCGGCGCGCATTCTCGCCATCGGCTCTTCCTCCACCTCGGGCGTCGGCGCTTCCTCCGACGCCAAGAGCTATCCGGCTCAGCTCGAGGCCATTCTCGAGGGCGCGCTGAAGGGCGTCGACGTCATCGTCGAAAATCGCGGCGTCTCCGGCGAGGTGGCGGCCGTCACCGCCGAGCGCATCAAGAGCGAGGTGGCGCGGGAGAAGCCCGATCTCCTGCTCTGGCAGCTCGGCACCAATGACGCGCTGGTGCGCGTCGCGCCGGAAGAGTTCGAGAATACGGTGCGTTCGACCATACGCTGGCTGAAGGCCAATGAGATCGACGTCGTTCTCGTCGGCCTGCAATACAGCTCGCGCTTCTCGCGCGACGAGGAATATTTCGCGATCCGCAATGTGCTGCAGCGCGTCGCCACGGCGGAGAATGTCGCCTATGTGCGCCGCTATGACGCCATGCGCTTCATCGCGCAGAACCACGCCAATCTGCAAATGATGTCGCGCGACAATTTCCATCTCAACGATCTCGGCTATCAATGCATGGCCGAGCATATTGCGCGAGCGGTGATCGTCGGCGTCTTCGCCAAGCGGCGCCCGAGCGGGAATTGACGCTTCATCGACGGAGAGCGCATCTTTTCGACACACTCGTTTTGCCGACAGGAGGCAGAGGGAATGGACTGGAAAGCATTCTTTTGTAAGCTCTTGGGCAGCGCGCGCTTCGAAGGCGAACTCGTGAAGAGAATTGATATCAGCAAAGCGCCATTCTGCATCACTTTAGAATGCCGACAAAATGAAGATGGGATTTTTGGTGTGCTGAATATCAGCGGAGCTGGAAGCGTGGATGAATTCTACCTCGATAAGAATTCTATCGCACGATTGGCTGCTGGGCTTTCGGACGTAGGATTGGGTCGAGGCGAGACGCTCCGTTAACACGGATAATCACGACAATCGGCGATCTCCGCATAATGGAGCATTTGGCGCAAACGTCGGCGCGAGGCGAAGGCCGCGGCGCCGACGAGCGACGAAGCGTCAGAGCCGCTTCAGCCCTTCTTCGAAGCTGATGGACTCGAAGCGCTGGTCATATTTGGCGGCGCCGTCGGCGAGCGTGTCGATCTTTTCCGCCGTGTCGTATTTCTTCATCTTCGTCTTATCGAGATAGAGAAGCTCGATCAGCTCATTGTAGACGGAGGTGTCGTCGATCGGCAGAACATAGAGCGGCACGCCCTCTATGCTGATCTCGTAGCGCGAGGCGCGGTCGAGATCGGAGACATAGATGAAATATTTGCCCTCCGGCTTCGCGCTCGCGCCGAGCGCCGCGACGAGAGCGGGAAGCTCGCGAAACGAGGCGAGCGATCCGGCGAGAAACGACAGCGCCGCCTCGCCCTCCTGCGCCGTGGCGTGGACTCCCTCCAATGCGAGCAGCGGATCGAGCGTGACGGCGAATTCGCCGCGAAAGCCGAAGCGGCCGGCGTGATGCGTCGCTCCCTTGTGGCTGGGCTTCAAGAGCCGGCCCTCGGCGTCGAGGCGCTGGAAGGCGGTCGTTTCGATAGACGTCATGTTCGGCTTTCGCTATCCGCCCCTTCTCGAAACATTCGAGACCGTGACGGTCGATTTTCGCGGGGAGATAGATGAGACATGGCTCGCGTCGACAACGCACGCGCCGCCCGACGCGTCGCGAGGTCGATCATCGAGGAAAACGAAAAAAGGAGCGCTCTCGAAAGGTCGAGCGAGAGCAATTCGTTCCATTGTCGCTGACGCGGAGCCGACAAAAATGTCGGCTTTCGATCCGCACGACGACGCTCGTCGCTCCTCAGGACACGTAAAGCAATTTTTACGCCGCAGTGGCGACGAGGAGCGGCGCCCTCACCGCTCGCGCTCGCAGCAAAGCGGCGACGGATGCGCATTCTCGATCATGAGACGCTCGGCGCGATATCCAATTGTATCGCCGATACATGGAATAGATCGACGCCGCCGGCTCTCGATCCGCTGCGCCATTCGATAGGACAGATAGGCGACCGCGATTCCGCCGATAGGGTCCACGACATAATGCCCGCCGTCCGTCACCGTGCCCACCATCAGAGCTGTGTCGACGAGGCATAAGACATAGAAGACCGGGCGCACAGAGCGCAGGCTGAGAGGCGTCAGCGCGCCGACCACGGCATGAAAGGACGGAAAGCTCAATAGGCCGCCGATTCCGCTGTTCGCGAAGCTCAATGGACCGGCCTCACGCAAGCGCGCCAGATGATCCAGCGGGGTGCGGCCGGCGAACCGGAGCTCGTGAAACATCGAATTGTCGACGAGAGTGACCGCGCTCGAGGCCGGAAGCAGAGCGGCGATGACGATCGTCGCCGTGAGCGCGATCACGTAGGAGAGAAGATAGACGCGCAATTCGTCGATGCGCTCGAGCGCTGCCAGCAGAAGCACCGGCGCGATGATCTGAATGGCCATGCTCGCATAAGCTTTCCGCAGCCATTCCGCCAACACGGGACGATCGTCGATATAATGGACGAAGGCCAGCCAATCGACGCCGAGCCATCGATCGAGCGAGAGAAACAGCTCGTCCTGCAGCGGCATGGCGAGACGCTGCGTCGCATAGCTCGCAAAGGCGCCCGCGAGCGACGTCGCGACCAGATAGATCATTGAATAGACGAAAATCGGCGCGGCGCGCGAGACCAAGCTCGGCGAGGCGAAGCGACAATAGACGTCGAGCGCGACGACCGCGACGACGAAAAGGCTCGGGTCCGGGAGGGACGGCAGCGTCAGCCCCGTCGCTTTTGCGCCGACATAGGCGCTCGCCAACATCGCGAGGCTGAGCCACGCGGCGGCAAATGGAACGCCGATGAACCGCGATCGTTGATAATCGAGACAAAGGTCGCAAAGCCGGCGGGAAGCATGAAGAAAATTGCAAAGCAACGTCAAATACATGCGAAACTCGCGTCTCGAAATGATTTGGAGACGCGCCGCCGGACTCGACGAAAGCGCCCCAGAATTATGCCGACTCGCGTCGGCGCTCCAACGAATACTGGACTACGAAACCGCGGTTACATTTCGGTAAACGACTAATTTTATGATGCTTTCCAGTAATATAGGCGTCTCACCAGTCTATCGGCGCGCGTCCTTTCGATTCGAGATAGGCGTTGGCCTTGGAAAAATGCCTGCAGCCGAAGAAGCCGCGCGCCGACAGCGGCGATGGATGCGCGCTCTCGAGCACCAAATGCTTGGAGCGATCGACGCCCGCGCCCTTCTGCCGCGCATAATTGCCCCAGAGCAGGAAGACGATTCCCTCGCGCTCGCGCGAGAGCGCCTGCACGGCGGCGTCTGTGAAGCGCTCCCAGCCCTTGCCCTGATGCGAGCCTGCGGCGCTGTCGCGCACGGTGAGCGTGGCGTTGAGCAGCAGCACGCCCTGATGCGCCCAGCGCGAGAGATCGGGATCGCGCGAGACGGGACGCCCAAGATCGCTCTCGATTTCCTTGAAGATGTTCTGCAGCGAAGGCGGCGGCGGAATGTCGCGGCCGACGGCGAAGCACAGGCCATTGGCCTGGCCGCGGCCGTGATAGGGGTCCTGGCCGAGGATCACCACTTCGACGGCGTCGAAGGGACATTCGTCGAAGGCGCGGAAAATCTGCTTGGCCGGGGGATAGACCGGAGCGCGGGCGTATTCCTCGCGCACGAATTGGCGCAGAGCGTCGAAATAGGGCTGCTCGAATTCCGCCGAAAGGCGCAGCTTCCAGCTCTCGTCGATCTGCACGGGTTTGTTCATATCCGCCAAGCTAACATGCGTCGGCGCCGGACGAGAACCCGGCCGTGTCGCAAAAACGCGCCGATGATGTTTCAAACATCATATTGGCGATGTAAAACATGTCTGCTAATATATGAAGCGTGAGCATATGAGATGATCACCGCCGCTCAATTGCGCGCCACACGGGCGCTGCTCGGCATAGATCAGAAGAAGCTGGCGGAGCTTTCCGGCGTCTCCCTGCCGACCATACAGCGCATGGAGGCGAGCGACGGCAATGTCCGCGGCGTGATCGAAACGCTCACCAAGGTCGTCGAGGCGCTGAACGAGGCCGGCGTCGAGCTGTTGGGCGAGAACGCCCGCAGCGAGGGCGCCGGACGCGGCGTGAGGCTGCGCCGTCCCGGCCCGCCCAAACCGACGACTTGAGGATTAATCGCGACGACGACCGCCGACTTCGCGCCGACGATCCCGCCGCTCCTCGATCAAAGGAGCCAGTGTTGAGAGATCGACGTTTTCGCCAGCCGAGCTTCATCGAGCTGTTCACGCCCAAGCTCGTCACCATTTTGCGCGAAGGCTACGGCCTCGCGGATCTGCGCGCCGACGCCATCGCCGGCCTCACTGTGGCGATCGTCGCTCTGCCGCTCTCCATGGCCTTCGCCATCGCCTCGGGGCTGAGCCCGGATCGCGGGCTCTATACGGCGATCATCGGCGGATTTCTGGTCTCCATGCTCGGCGGCAGCCGGTTCCAGATCGGCGGGCCGGCGGGCGCCTTCATCGTTCTCGTCTTCGCCATCGTGCAGCGTCAGGGCTATGACGGGCTCGCGCTCGCCACCATGATGGCGGGCGTCATTCTCTTCGCCATCGGCCTGCTGCGCTGGGGCACCTACATAAAATACATCCCCTTTCCGGTGACGGTCGGCTTCACCGCCGGCATAGCGGTCATCATCTTCGCCAGCCAGCTCAAGGAGATTTTCGGCCTCTCCCTCGCCAATGAGCCGGCCGCGCTCGGCCCCAAGCTCGCAGCCCTATGGGAGGCGCGCGCCACGCTGAAGCCGGCGACGATCGGCGTCTCGGCGCTGGCGCTGGCGATCATCCTCGGCCTGCGGCGCTGGCGTCCGAGCTGGCCCGGAATGCTGATCGCCGTGACGGTCTGCGCGGCGGCGACGGCGGCGCTGCATCTCGACATAGAGACGATCGGCTCGCGCTTCGGCGGCGTGCCGAGCACGCTGCCGGCCCCGGCGGTCCCGCATTTCGATCTCGCCCGGCTGCGCGCGCTGCTGCCGGACGCGCTGACCATCGCCGTGCTCGGCGCGATGGAGTCGCTGCTCTCGGCCGTCGTCGCCGATGGCATGAGCGGGCGGCGCCATCGCTCCAATTGCGAGCTCGCGGCGCAGGGCGTCGCCAATGTGGTGGCGCCGCTGTTCGGCGGCATTCCGGTGACGGGAACCATCGCCCGCACCGCGACCAATGTGCGCTCCGGCGCCAAAGGCCCGGTCTCAGGAATGCTGCATGCGCTGTTCCTGCTCGGCTTCATGCTGATCGCCGCGCCGCTGGCGGCCTATATTCCGCTCGCCTCGCTCGGCGCCGTGCTCGCCGTCGTGTCCTGGAACATGGCGGAGAAGAAGGAATTCGCAGCTCTTTTCAAAGCCTCGCGCGGCGACGCTCTGGTGCTGGTCTCCACCTTTCTGCTCACCATTTTCGAGGATCTGACCGTCGGCATAGGCGTCGGCGTGACGCTCGGCGCTTTCCTCTTCCTGCATCGCCTCGCCGAGAGCGTCGAGGTGCAGACGGGCGAGGCCTTTCTCGATGAGGATCAGGCGGATGATTACGGCGGCCATCGCCCCGCCTATGATTCCGCCGCCGCCTCCGACGCCGAGGTGATGGTCTATAAGATCAGCGGCGCGATCTTCTTCGGCGCCTCGGCGACAGTGAGCGCGGCGCTGGACGAGATCGGCCGCTACCCGAGCGTCTTCATCTTCGATTTCAGCGAGGCGCCTCTGGTGGACAGCACGGCGGCGCGCGCGCTGGAGAGCTTTGTCGCGCGATTGCGAAAGGCGGGAACCGTGGTTTGCGTCGCGGGGGCGCGGCCCGCCGTGCGTCGGGCGCTGCTCTCAGCCGGGCTACACGAGCCGGAGACCCTCTACGCCGGCACGGTCGCCGATGCGCGCCGCCGCGCCACGGCGCCGCAGGCGCCCGAAAATCGCGCCCCACGGCTGAGCCGCGCCGCCCTGCCCGGCCGAGCGTGAGGCGCGCGGCAAGAGGTTTGCTTGCCCGTCAGCCGACCACTCACGCGCGAAGCCTCATGCCCTCAGAACCTTTTTTCCTGCCCGAATTCGGGCAGACAGACCCCGGCCTCGGCCTTCTCCGAATGGCGGCTCTGCTCGCCGAGACCGATGACGATCCCGGCGAGGAGACGCTCGATCTCATGGCCGAGCAGGTCGAGAGCGGCTGCCTCGCCGGCCTCGACCCGGCCGATATCTGGCCGGAGCTGCTGCTCTCGCTCGGAGGGCCGGCGCCCGGCAAGGCGTTCCGCGTGCTGCGCATCTGCGGCGCGCTGCGCGCAATTCTGCCAGAGGTCGACGCGCTGTTCGGCGTGCCGCAATTGTCGGACGGCCAAAGCGAGGTCGATCTCGGCGCCCATTTGCTGCGCTCGCTGGACGAGGCCGGACGCAGAGACGCTCCGCTCCCCGTGCGCTACGCCCTGCTCGTCATGAATGTCGGCAAGGGGGATTCGCCACGAGAGCATCTGCCGCATCATTACAAGCACATAGACCGCGGCGGCCCGCGCATAAACGGGATCGCCGAGCGTTTCGGCGTTCCCGCCGATTGCGTCCCCCTGGCGCTGACGGCGCTCTCGGAATGCGAGCGCGTGCATCGCGCCTCGGAAGTGCGCGCCGGCCCGGTGGCGCAAATGCTGGAGCGGCTCGGCGCCTTCGACGCGCCGGAGAGCTTCGCCCTGCTGATGGAAGTGTGCAGCTGCGATTTCGCCGCCCATTCCGGGCGCCCCGGCGAGGCCTATCCCAAGGCCGTGCTGCTGGAGACGGCGCGCGACGCCTGCCTGCCGATCGAGCCGGCGACGCCCGAGGCGCGGGCCGAGGCGATCGCTCAGGCGCTGCGCTCGCAGCGCTGGTCGAGCGAGGGCTGAACGGCGCGCTCGGCCGGCTCCGGCTCGGCGCCGGCCACAGGCAGACGCACGCGGAAGGTCGCGCCGCCGCCGGGCGTCTCCGCGACGCCGAGCGCGCCGCCCTGCAGCTCGACCAGCTCGCGAACGATCGACAAGCCGAGCCCTGTGCCGGGCGTCGTCTCGTCCTTGCGCCAGAAGGGCTCGAAGATGCGGCCGCGATCGGCCTCGGCGACGCCGCTTCCATGATCGACGACCTCGATCACGCAATCGGGCAGCACGCGAACGACGACGGCGCCGCCTCTGGGCTCGGCGCGCACGGCGTTGGCGATGAGATTGGCGACGATGCTCTCGACGCTCCAACGCAAGGCGAGCGCGATCACATGGCGCGACGGCGCCTCGAACTGAATGTCGCGCCCGTCGCCGAGCGCGATCGGCACGAGATCGGCCGCGACGCCGAGCACGATATCGTGGAGATCGATCCTCTGCGGCGAGATCGGCCCGCGCTCCCTGATCTGCGCGAGCAGCAGCATCTGCTCGACGATCGTCTGCACGCGCAAGACGTCGCGCTCGATCTCGGCCTTGAGCGCCCCCTCCTCCATCTTGCCGACGCGCGCGCGCAAGATGGTGATCGGCGTGCGCAGCTCATGCGCGGAATTGGCGGAGAAGCGCCGCTGCCGCTCCACGCCTTCCCGCACGCGCTCGAAAGCCTTGTTCACCGCCTCGACGAAAGGCCGCATCTCCGACGGCGCCTCGTCGGGAGCGATGCGCTCCTTCAGCGAGTTCACGTCGATCGTCGCGATCTTCGCGGCCGCCGCGCGCATGGGCGCGAGGCCGCGATTGACCACGAACAGCGCGATGAGGCACATGGCCGCCCAATGCGGAAGCAGGAACATCGCGCCGGGGAAGGAGACCGTGTAGACCGGCAAGCGAAACAAATCACGCCACCCGAACCGCAGGCCGCCCGTGGCGACGACGACGTCGCCGACCGGCGAGTCGAGGACGTAGGATTCGCCTCGGCGCGACGCGCCGTCGACAGTGACCGCAATGGACGATCTCGACAGCTTCAGGCGACCGACGCCTTCGAAGCGCTGCACTATTTCGGGTGACGATCCAGAGAACGCCGCGCCCGTGCGCGGATCGAAGGCGCCGAAACGAAAATCCGGGTGCTCGGAAATAAAATCCCGCAAGGCGTCGGTCATCGCGAGCGATCTTTCGCCGCCCGCGTCCTTGCGCAGCGCCGCCAGCATGATTTCGCGCACGCGCGGGCGCAGCAGCTCGTCGAGCGCGTCGATCCCACCCGGCCGGACCAGAACCAGCATGCCGATCATGAACACGAGCGGCAGAATGAGATAGCCGAGAATGGAGCCGATGATCGCATAGACGATCAATCGGCACGACAGCGAGCGCAGCCTCATCGCGCCGAGCCTCACGACCCGCGCGCCTCACGGATGAGATAGCCGATGCCGCGCGGCGCGTGAATCTCGACGCCGGCGCCCTGCTCGTCCAGGCGATGACGCAAGCGCATCGCCACCATCTTCAGCGCGCCTATGTGCTTTTGCTCGTCGGAGCCGTAAATCTCTTGCAGCAGCGCCGAGAAAGTGACCGCGCGCCCGGCGCGGCGCATCAGCGCGCCCAGCAGCATCAGCTCCCGTCGCGGCACGATGAGCGGAAATCCGCCGACGGAAGCACTCTCCGAATTGAGATCGAAAGAGAGCCTGCCGACGATGACCGGCGGCGCCGGCTCGCCGCCGGGACGCCGAAGGCTGGCGCGAATGCGCGCCAGCAGCTCCTCGGTCGAGAAGGGCTTGGTCAGATAATCATCGACGCCGGCGTCCAGCCCATCCACGCGATCCTCGATCGAGCGGGCCGCCGTCACCACCAGAATGCGCATGCCGGGACGAATGCGCTTGGCCGCAGCGACCACCGAAAGGCCGTCGCCGTCGGGCAGGCGGCGGTCGAGCAGCATCACCGAATAGTCGCAGGCGCCGAGCGCCTCGGGAATATCGGCGAGAGCCTGGACGCAATGGGGAGCGTAGCCGGCGCGCCGAACGCGATCGGCGATGAGCGTGGAAATATCCGGTTGATCTTCGACGATCAGAATACGCATCGAGCTGCTGTGTCCCTCGAGCATCGACAGGCGATGAGCGAAGGCGCGCGCGAGGCGTCGGCGCGCCGAACGAGCGGCTGTCGATCCATTATCGAGCGCCGATCGCCATGCCGCAACAGGAAATCCGCCTTCGACGGGCCGCCGAAAGGCGCGTCATTCGCCCGTCTGCAGCAAGGTCCCGGCCCGCCGCGCCGCGGCGAGCAGGCGCGTGAAAGCGAAAGCCGCCGCGAAGAACAGCGCCGCATCCAGCGCCAAGCCATAAAACATGAGATCGAGCCGCAGCGCATGATCGACGAGCACGCCGCGCAGCCCCTCGAACACATAGGTCGGCGGCAAGGCCCAGCAGATCGGCTGCAGCCAGCCGGGAAGAACGGAGACCGGATAATAGACGCAGCCGAGCGGCTGAATGACGAACATCAAGGACCAGACGAGATTTTCCGCGCCCAATCCATAGCGCAGCAGCAGGCCGGCGACGAAGAGGCCGACGCTCCAAGCGAAGAAGATGAGAATGGCGAAAAAGGCCGCGAAAGCGAAGCCGAGCGCCCAGAGATTGAAGCCGAAGAACCAAATGGCCAGGATCGTCACCGGAACCATGCCGACGAAGAGGCGAATGAGGCTCATCGCCATCATGGAGGCGACGAATTCCGCCGGCCGCAGCGGGCTCATGAAGAGATTGGCCATGTTGCGCGACCACATCTCCTCGAGAAAGGAGAAGGAAAATCCCTGCTGGCCGCGCAGCAATATGTCCCACAGCAGCACGGCGCCGATCAGCGAGCCGGCGGCGATCGTCGACTTGTCCGCGCCCGCGAGCCCGCCCGGCGCGCGCAGGAGATAGGTCTGCAGAAAGCCCCAGGTGAGCATCTGCACCGTCGGCCAATACATCATCTCCAGCATGCGCGGCAGCGAGGAGCGCAGCAGATAGGAATAGCGCAAGGTCATCGCGCCGACGCGCGCGAGCGAGAATTCGTGAGACGCGCGGCGCCTCCATTGCCGCGCCCGCGCGCGACATCGAGAAACACTTCCTCGAGATTGGCGCGGCCATAGCGCGCGAGCAGCTCCGCCGGCGAGCCGTCGTCGACGAGGCTTCCCTCTTTCAGCATCATCACGCGATCACACAGGCGCTCCACCTCCGCCATATTGTGCGAGGCGAGCAGGATCGCGCAATTGCGCCGGCGGCGATAATCCTCGAGATGCCCGCGCACCCAATCGGCGGTGTCGGGATCGAGCGAGGCGGTGGGCTCGTCGAGCAGTAGCAGCTCTGGCTCGTTGATGAGCGCTTTGGCGAGCGCGACGCGCGTCTTCTGCCCGGCGGAAAGACGCCCGCTCGGACGATCGAGAAATTCTTTCAAGGCGAGATCCGCGGCCAGCTCCTCGATCTTCTCCGCCACATTGCGCACGCCATAGAGCCGGCCGAAGACAGTGAGATTCTGCCGCACGGTGAGGCGATGCGGCATGTCCACATAAGGGCTCTCGAAATTCATGCGGCCGAGCGCGTGATAGCGGTCTTTCAGAAAATCACGGCCGAAGATTTCGATTGTTCCCGTCGTCGGCTCGATGAGGCCCATGACCATGCCGATGGTCGTGGTCTTGCCGGCGCCATTGCCGCCGAGCAGACCCGTCACCGAGCCGGCGGGAAGCGCGAAGCTCAGCGGCTTCACGGCCACGGTCTCGGCGTAGGTTTTGGAGACGCCGGCGACGCGAAGGACGGAAAAATTTTCGAGCGACATGGCCGATGCGCGGGGTTTTGCGGAGAACGGCGTCTTATCGGCAAAATCCCACGGGAAAGCAAATTCCGCGGGGCGAGCGCGTCTCGTCGCAGTCCCTTCATTTGAACCGCCTATCCTGCAGCTCCCCGACGCGGAAAGGGACGACGGACATGACTGAACAGACCGCCGAAGAATTCGCCGAGCTCGACGAGTTGCAGACCGCGTATAAAGCGGCGATGGAGAAATGGATCGCGGCGATACGGAAGGAAGAGGCGCTCGTCGTGGTCGCGCCGCATTCCGTGGCCGAGGTCGACAAATGGGAGCAAGCGCATTTCGACGAGGACGAGGCGCGCAACATCGCCTTGGCCGCGAAAGAAGATTACGAGGACGCGCTGCGCGAGAAATTCTTCGGCTTCTGACGCTAAAAGCACGCGGAGGGGCCGCCCGCCCCTCCTCGACGTCCCTCGCGCCTACTCCGCCGCCTCACGCGGCGCCCGATGGCGCAGGCCGAACATATAAGCGCGCGCCAGATTGCGGCCGCTTCTGCGTAGGTTTTGGAGACGCCGGCGACGCGGAGAGTGGTGGAGTTGTCGGGCACGATGGGCGGACGCTGGGTTTCGGGAAAGTGAGACTTATCGGCAAAATGCGTTGAAATGCGAACTCGGAGCGGACGTTCTGCATATCGATGACGCGGCTCAACGACCGCTACATTGCGCTACGCCGAGAAAAGCTTCGATCGAATGCACGATTCTGAACGAAAAGAATACGGCCAATGGGAGCGCGATCACTCCGACGACGAGTCGCCCCTTCCAGGCGTCCAGCCGACCGCCGACAATGAGCTGGATCGTTCGAAGAACCGCGCCGACCAGGAGAACGAGAGCGTTGACAAACCAAATGTCCGAAGGCTCGGGCATAGCGAGAACCATGAGGCTCGGCCCGCAGGTCATCGCCGTCTCGGATAGACCTCCATATAGGACGAGCGGCAACAGAATCGCCAATGCGACGATCAACCACTTTCGGCCAGGCGCAGCATAGACCGCGAGGAATGCGGGGAGGCACAGCGCCGAGTAAACGGCGACGAAAGCCAAGACCATCTCCATCCGCGGCGCCTCGACGTCGTTGTCTCGTAAATCGCCTCTCGCGCTATCGCCTACTCCGCCGCCTCACGCGGCGCCCGATGGCGCAGGCCGAACATATAAGCGCGCGCCAGATTGCGGCCGCTTCTTCGATCATGCTCGGTCAGCAGGCGCAGAGCGAGATCGGCCGAGCGATAGCAATCATGCACGATCTGCGCGACGCCGATCAATTCGTCGTCGGCGAGCAGATCGAGACGCATGAAGTCGCGCACGAAAATCGCGTCGCTCCAGACGATCTGGCTCATGCCGGCGAAGACATTATTGCCGAGCATCAAAGGCTTGAGCACGCGGCTCATCAGCGGCGTGAAGCGATGCAGCACATAGCCCTGCGAACGCAGAAACAGCTCGATTTCCGAGAATAGCGGCTGCCCCTCATAGAGCGGCAGAAACTCGACCTCGACATGCAGAACATAGGCGCGCCGCAATCTTTCGACGGCGTTCTGCAGGATCATCAGCTCCGCGCCCTGCACGTCCAATTCCAGGAAAGTCGCGCCCTCTGTTTCCGGCACGTCGTCGAGCCGCACAGTGTCGATCTCCGGCGTCGCGACGACTTCCGACCACACCGGAAAGCCGTGGAACAACTCCATCGCCGCCGGGTTGGGCTTCAGCAGCGAGGTCATGTCGCGCGCCGCGCATATGTGCAGCGTATGGCGTCCGCCATCGCCGACGGCGTGCGGCAGATAGACGTCGCCCGGATTCTTGCGCGCGTTCAGCTCGTCGACGGCGGCTTCATCGGGCTCGAAGCCGACGATGGTCGCCTCGCCGCCGCGCAGCAGCGGCGCATAGACCGGCTCGCCGCTGATATGGCGCGCGCCAATATCGACGATCTTATGCGGGACGCTCGCCCCGGCGAGCTCGATGAAGGGAGGGAGAAGGTCGGCAGGTTCCATGAAGCCTCGCCCGATGGCCGGCGCGTCGATCGGCGAGGACGGAGCGCTCAGAATCATCCGCTGATATGAGCGAGCTTTGAGCGCCGCCGCTTGCGCGGGACTGGCGCGCTCACTTCTGGCAGTCGCGGCAGAAGAAGGTCGAGCGCCCGCTCTGGATCACGCGCGAGACATGGCCGCGGCAGCCCGGCGTCGGACAGGGCGCCTCCTCGCGGTCATAGACGCGGAAAGAATGCTGGAAATAGCCGAGCGAGCCATCGGTCTGGCGATGGTCGCGCAGGCTGGAGCCGCCCGCCTCTATCGCCTCGCCCAGAACCTGCTTGATCGCTTCGACGAGATCGGCGAGACCGCGCTTCGGCTTGCCCTTGGCGTCGACCAGCGTTCCGGCGGCGCGCAGGGGCGAGAGATGCGAGCGATGCATCGCCTCGCAGACATAAATATTGCCGAGGCCGGCGATGATGCGCTGATCGAGCAGAGCGGCTTTCAGCGGCGCCTTGCGGCCGCGCAGCTCCTCGGCGAGACGCTGCGGCGTCAGCTCCGGCCCCAGCGGCTCGACACCGAGCCCGTCGAACAGCGGATGGGTCGCCATCTCGCCGCGCGGGACCAGCAGCATGAAGCCGAAACGGCGCGGATCATTATAGGTGACGCTGGCGCCGCTCGTGAAACGGAACACGACATGGTCATGCGCCGGCTTTGTGCTCACGGCGCGGTGATAGGCGCCCTCGGGGTCGTCGGCGTCGATGCGGAAGGAGCCGCTCATGCCGAGATGCATGACGAGCGTCTCGCCGCTGTCCAGCTCGCCCAAGAGATATTTCGCCCGCCGCTTCAGCGCCTCGACGCGCCGTCCCGCGAGCCGCGCGGCGAAGCCCGAGGGAAAGGGAAAGCGCAGATCGGGGCGGCGCAGCTCCACGCGCTCGAGGTCGGAGCCGGTGAAGACGGGCTCGAGCCCCCGGCGGACCGTCTCGACCTCGGGCAGCTCGGGCATGGGCGCTCAGAGCCTGCTCGATTTCCAGGCCGCGACGGCGACCGGGACGATGGGCTCGATGAGCTTTTCCATCGCCTCCGCATAGACGCGAATCTCATATTGCGCGTGCGGATCGGCGCGGAGTGACAGGAATTTGAACAAATTCAGCAGGCTCACCTTGGCGAACATATGGCTGTAGGTGGAGAGCGGCAGAACCGTGCGGGCGAGCTCGCGCGGCCAGCCGGCGGCGAGCAGCTCGCGATAAGTGGCGAAGGCGGCCTCGAAGCCGGCGCGCAGCTTCTCCACCTCGGCGCGGCGCGCCTCGAGATCGCCGCCCGGCTGGCGGCCCTGCTTATTGGAGACCGCCTGCTCGCCGATATTCTCGGGGTCGGGAAGGTAATAGGTCTCCGGCAATTCGCGGTAGCGGCCGGAAAGCTCATTATAGGTCCAGGTGCGGTGGCGGTGCCATTGGCGCAGCACGAAGATCGGCGCCATCACCTCGAATTGGAACTCCACCGCCTCGAAGGGCGTCGTATGGCGGTTCTTCCAGAGGTAATCGATGAGCTTCTTGTCCGAGCCCTCGTTCTCGCCGGCGCGCCAGGCGGCGTCATAAGAGACGCGGGCCGCGCGCACGATGGAGAGGTCCGAGCCCATATGATCGACGAGGCGGACGAAGCCATGGTCCAGGACTTTGATCTGATTTGACATGCGACGCCGTTCCGCCCTCCCCTGCTCGCCCTGCCAGCCGGACGAGCCCCGCCGCATCGATACCATGTTTGCGCGTTTTGGGCAGCGCACGCAGCATGACGGCGCTGCGACGAGCGCGCCCACCCCGCCCTCTAGCGCGCCCTGCTGCGATCCGACGCCTTCAGCGCTTCACCGCGGCCAATTCATCGGCGAGCGCCTGCGCTTGCGCGGTCAGCGCGGCGAAGAATTTCTCCGATCTCGCATGCTCGGCGAAGCAGCGGCGGAAGGCGGCGGAGCCTTCCTCCTGCAGCTTCGAATATTTCTCGAAATCCTTCTCGTCGGCCCGGCCGGAAGCGGAATAGGAGTCCATCGCCTTCTTGGCCTCGGCCTGATGCTCGCTCCAGATTTTCTCGCAGGCGGGTCCGGCTTCGATCTTCGCCTTGGCCGGCGTCGAGGCGATATAGAACCGTCCCTCGCTAGCGACGGCGACGATGATCTCGTCGGGCAGCGCGCCGCCGGCGTCGTCCTGGCTGCGCAGATCGAGGACGGCGGTCGCCAGCGTCGCCGCCGCGGGCTTGGCGATGGGCAAGTCGGCGTATATCTCGACGCCCGCGTCCGGGCTCACCGCCAGAGTGTAGAACAAGGGCGAAGCGAGCGCCTCGCCGAGCGTTCGCGGCGGCTTCTCGCTTTTCTCCCAATCCTTGCGACGGGCGCGCAAAAAAGCCTCGGCGAGGCCTCGTGTCGAGACGGTGAGCAGCGATTTCTCGTCGTCGCCGGTGAAAGCGAGGCCGTCGAGCTGATCCGCGCCGATACCGTCGAACAGTGTCTCTATGCTGTATTTGCCGAGCTTCTGAAAACCGGGGACGGAGACGGGGCCGATGATCGCCTCCATCTTCTCGCCGAGCTCTTTGAGAGTTTTTCGCTCTTCCGCCTCGGCCGCTCCGGCGGCTTTGCCGGCCGCCTCCAGCTTGCGCAGCTTGGCGGTCGCACGATTGCGGTGGGAGAGATAGGCCTCCTCCGGCGTCGCGGCCGCGGCGGCGAGAGGCGTGAAGGCGAGCAGGAGCGCGAGCGAAACCGTTTTCGACAACATCGATCTCATCTCATCCAGTGAATGGCCAGCAGCGCCGCCAGCACGACGGCCAGCATGAACCAGCGATCCGCCCGCCGCCGCGCCCGCGCCAGACCTTCGAGCGAATCTTCCGAGAGGCGCAAGCCCTTCGTGCCTGCGGAGGCCAGCATTTCGACGGCCGCCTCGGCGTCATTGAGCAACTTGGGCAGTCGCGTCGTGAATTTGGCGACCTCGATCGCGGCGCGGCCGGCGTCCTCGAGCTTGGCCTTGGGGCCGAGATTATCCTCGATCCAGCTGCGCACGACCGGATCGGACGTCCGCCAAATATTCAGCGAGGGATCGAGCGAGCGGGCGACGCCCTCGGCCACCACCATGGTCTTTTGCAGCAGCACCAGCTCGGTGCGCGTGCGCATGTCGAACAGCGCCGTCACCTCGAAGAGCAGAGTGAGCAGCCGCGCCATGGAAATGTCTTGCGCATTCGCCGTATGCAGCGGCTCGCCGATGGCGCGCAGGGCCTGCGAGAACTCCTCGACCGAATGAATGGGCGGCACATAGCCCGCCTCGAAATGCACCTCGGCGACGCGCTTGTAATCGCGCGTGATGAAGCCGAACAGGATTTCGGCCAGAAAGCGCCGCTCCTTGAAGCCGAGCCGGCCCATAATGCCGAAATCGATGGCGACGAGCCGTCCCTTGCGATCGACGAAGAGATTGCCCTGATGCATGTCGGCGTGGAAAAAGCCGTCCCGCATCGCCGTGCGCAGGAAGGACTGCAGCACCTTGCGGCCCAGATCCTTCAGATCATGGCTCATGGCGGCGACGCGGGCGATGTCCGACAGCGGCGCGCCGTCGATCCATTCCAGCGTCAGCACTTCCCGCGTCGTGCGGTCCCAATCGACGCCGGGGGCGCGAATGTCGGGGTCGTCCGCCACATTGTCGCGAAACTCCGAGGCAGCCGCCGCCTCGAGGCGAAAGTCCGTCTCGAGCTTCACGGAGCGGGCCAGCGTGTCGACGACCTGGATCACCCGCAGCCGCCGCGCCTCGGCCGAGAAACGCTCGGCCGCGTGGGCGAGAATATACATATCGGCGAGATCGCGGCGGAACTGGCGTTCCACATCCGGCCGCAGCACCTTCACCGCCACCTTGCGCTCGCCCTCCGCATAGGCGACGCGGGCCGGATGCACCTGGGCGATGGAGGCCGCAGCCACCGGCTCGCCGAAGGAGAGGAAAATCTCGTCGATCGGCTTGCCGAAGGCTTTTTCGATGATCTCGACCGCGGCCTTGCGGCCGAAGGGCTCCATGCGGTCCTGCAGCGCGGTCAGCGCGTCGGCGATCTCGCCGCCGACGACATCCGGGCGCGTCGCCAGAAACTGGCCGAGCTTCACATAGGAGGGGCCGATCTGCGCGAAGGCGCGCACCAGCGCCTGCGGCGCGCCGCCGGCGCTGCTGCCGGGCTTGGCGAGGAGATTGCCGAAACGCAGCAGAAATTGCGCCGGGACGGGCAGAATCGCCGGATCGACGCTCTTGAACACGCCTTCGCGCGCCAGAATGAAGCCGGCGCGCGCCAGTCGGAAGAAATGCCCGAAGCCGATGAGCACGAAGAGCCGCCGTTCGTGTTTTCGTTTATGGAAAGATCAGAGCTTCCAGCCGGAATGGATCGCCACCACGCCGCCGGTCAGCCGTTCGAAGCCCGTGCGGCGGAAGCCGGCGCGGCGGATCATCCGCTCGAACTCGTCCGCGCGGGGGAAGCGCTGAATGGACTCGACGAGATAGCGATAGGGCTCGCCGTCGCCGGCGACGAGCTTGCCGATCGCCGGGATCACATTGAAGGAATAGGCCTCGTAGATCTTGTCGAGGCCCGGAATCGCGACCTGCGAGAATTCTAGGCACAAGAAGCGCCCGCCCGGCTTCAGCACGCGATGCGCCTCGGCCAGCGCGACCTCGATCCGCGGCACGTTGCGAATGCCGAAGGCGATCGTGTAGGCGTCGAAATGCGCGTCCGGGAAAGGCAGGGATTCGGCGTTGGCCTGGACGAATTCCAGCTTGTCGGAGAGGCCGCGCTCCTGGGCGCGGTCGCGGCCGACGTCCAGCATGTCGCCGTTGATGTCGAGCACGACGATCTCCGCCTCCGGCCCCGCCGCCTTGGCGATGCGGAAGGCGATGTCGCCGGTGCCGCCGGCGACGTCCAAATGGCGGAAGGGGCCGCGGCGGGAGGGCCGCACCTTGGCGGCGAAGACATCCTTCCACAGCCTGTGCATTCCGCCGGACATCAGATCGTTCATAATGTCGTAGCGGCGCGCCACCTTGTGGAAAACATCGTCCACGAGGCCTTGCTTTTCGTCCAATCCGACTTCGGAGAAACCGAAATGGGTCGAGGTCTCGTGCTCAGAGGTCATAATCTCTCGCGTCCGGTGGCGTTCGGGGCGATATAACGCGCCTTTGCGCCTATGGCTATGGCTGGGGGCGAAAACCATCCCGCTTCGAGAAGGGCGGGCGCAGGGCGAATGAGAAGCGGCGCCCGGCCTCCCCGGCGAGCGAGAGGCGGAAGCGCCGACGTCTCAGGCGAGCAGGCCGTGGTCGCGGGCGAGCTGGAGCAGGTCCTTCTGCGGCCGGGCGCCGACATGGGAGATCACCTCCGCCGCCGCCAGCGCGCCCAGCGAGGCCGCGCCCTCATAGAGAGCGCCGCGCGCGAGGCCGGCCAGGAAGCCCGCCGCGAAGAGATCGCCGGCGCCGGTCGTATCCACCACCTCCTCCACCGGATAGGCGGGGACGGCGACGCATTTGCTTCCCTCGACGACGACGACGCCCTTCTCCGAGCGCGTGACCACGCCGAGCAGATTGGCCTCGGCGCCGAGCGCCTTGGCCGCGGTCGCGAAATCCGCCGTCTCATAGAGCGAATGCAATTCGCTCTCATTGGCGAAGAGAATATCGACGAGGCCCTCGCGCACCAGCCCGAGGAATTCGCCGCGATAGCGATCGACGCAGAACGCGTCCGAGAGCGAGAGCGCGACGCGATTGCCGGCGGCGCGGGCGGCCTTGGCGGCCTTCAGAAAGGCCTCCTTGGCGGCCGGCGGATCCCAGAGATAGCCTTCGAGATAGAGAATCTTGGCGGAGCGCACGAGCGCCTCGTCGACATCCGCCGGCCCCAGAGCCTGGCAGGCGCCGAGGAAAGTGTTCATGGTGCGCTGGCCGTCCGGCGTCACCAGAATGAGGCAGCGCGCGGTGGCGGCGCCGTCGGCGGCGACGGGCGTGTCGAAGGCGACGCCGGCCTTGCGAATGTCATGGGCGAACTCGCGCCCGGCGTCGTCGTCCTTCACCTTGCCGATAAAGGCCGCGCTGAGGCCAAAGCTCGCCGCGCCCACCAGAGTATTGGCCGCCGAGCCGCCGGACATCACCGTCGTCGGCCCCATTGCGGCGTAGATTTCGGCGGCGCGCGCCTCGTCGACGAGCTGCATCGCGCCCTTGTGGAGGCCGGCGGCCACCAGCCGATCGTCTTCCGTGCGCGCCAGAGTGTCGACGATGGCGTTGCCGATTCCGAGGAGGTCATAGGTGGCGGACATGAAATCACCTGCTTCAGAACTTTGGCGCGAGCGCCGGACGGCCCTCTCTAATCGAGCCGGCCGCGACGTCAACCGATCGCGCCGGGAAGGCGCCGGACCGCCGCCGAGGCCAAGGCTAGGCCGGAGCGCCGAGACGAGACAACAACATTTTGAAAAACAACGATAATTAAGAACATGTTCCGCCCAGGCGGGCGGCGCGCGGCGGCGTTCGAGATTTTTTTTGCGCGGGCCGAGCAAACGCCCGGCTTTTCTTGTAGGAGAATTGCAGCGCGGCCCTCCGGCTCGCGCGTCCCGTTCCGGCCCGCGGTGAGCGTCGTCATGTCGATCAAGCATCCGATCATCTCGATCACCGGCTCGTCCGGCGCCGGCACCAGCTCAGTCAAGCAGACTTTCGAGCAGATTTTCCGCCGCGAGAAGGTGGAGGTCGCCTATGTGGAAGGCGATTCCTTCCATCGCTTCGACCGCGACCAGATGAAAGCCGCCATGAGCGAGGCTCAGGCGCAGGGCAACGCCCATTTCAGCCATTTCGGCCCAGAGGCCAATCTGCTCGGCGAGCTCGAGAATCTGTTCAAGGAATATGGCGAGACCGGAACCGGCCAATATCGCCATTATGTCCATGACGCGAACGAGGGCGCCGTGCTCGCCTCGCCGCCCGGCACATTCACGCCCTGGCGCGAGCTGCCCGCCAATACCGACCTTCTGTTCTACGAAGGTCTGCACGGCGCCGTGGTGACGGAGGACGTCAATGTCGCGCGCTACGCCGATCTGAAGATCGGCGTCGTGCCGGTCATCAATCTCGAATGGACGCAGAAGCTCCATCGCGACCGCAACACGCGCGGCTACACCACCGAGGCCGTCACCGAGACGATCCTGCGCCGGATGCACGATTATGTGTATTACATCTGCCCGCAATTCTCGGAGACGGACATCAACTTCCAGCGCGCCGCGACGGTGGACACCTCCAATCCCTTCGTCGCGCGCTCCATTCCGAGCCCGGACGAATCGATCGTCGTCATCCGCTTTCGCGATCCGCGCGGCGTCGATTTCCCCTATCTCGTGACGATGATCGCCGGCAGCTGGATGTCCCGCGCCAATTCCATCGTCATTCCGGGCAATAAGCTCGATCTCGCCATGCAGCTCATACTCACGCCGCGGATATTGGAGCTGATGAAACGCAAACGTGGCGAAGCCTGAGGAAACGAACCCGATGTCGAATGTTTTGGAGACTGTCGCCGAAGTCGCCGCGGCCGAGGACGAGCGCCGCGCCGCCAACGCCATTCGCGCGCTGGCGATGGACGCGGTGGAGAAGGCCAAATCCGGCCATCCCGGCATGCCCATGGGCATGGCCGACGTCGCCGCGGTGCTGTTTCGTCAGTTCGTGAAATTCGACGCCTCGGCGCCGGACTGGGCGGACCGCGACCGCTTCGTGCTGTCGGCGGGGCATGGCTCCATGCTGCTCTATGCGCTCGTCTATCTGCTGGGCTATCCGGGCATTACGATCGACGATCTGAAGAATTTCCGCCAGCTCGACTCCAAGACCCCCGGCCATCCCGAGTTCGGCCACACCGTCGGCGTCGAGACGACGACCGGACCGCTCGGCCAGGGACTCGCCACCGCCGTCGGCCTCGCCATCGCCGAGCGGCTGCAGGCGGCGCGTTTCGGCGACGAGATCGTCGACCATCGCACCTATGTCATCGCCGGCGACGGCTGCCTGATGGAAGGCGTCAGCCATGAGGCGATCGACCTCGCCGGCCATTTGAAGCTCGGCCGGCTGATCGTGCTGTGGGACGACAATGGCATTTCCATCGACGGGCCGACGACGCTCTCCACCTCCACCGATCAGCTGGCGCGTTTCGCCGCCTCCGGCTGGCACGTGCAGCGCGTGGACGGCCATGCGCCGACGGAGATCGCCGCCGCGCTCGCCGCCGCGCAGCAGGACTCGCGCCCGTCGCTGATCGCCTGCCGCAGCGTCATCGGCTATGGCTCGCCGGGCAAGCAGGGCAAGGAGACAGTTCACGGCGCGCCGCTCGGCGCCTCGGAGATCGAGCTCGCCCGCGCCGAGCTCGGCTGGCCCTATGAGCCTTTCGAGATTCCGGCGGAGACGCTGGAGGCCTGGCGCGCCGCCGGCCGTCGCGGCGAGAGCGAAAGGCTCGCCTGGGAGCAGCGCCTCGCCGCCTCGTCCAAGCGCGACGAATTCGAGAATTTTCTGAAGGGCGACGTCTCCGGCGCCGTGGCCGCGCCGCTGCGCGCGTTGCGCGAGAGCTTCGCCACCGAGCGGCCCAAGGTGGCGACGCGCAAGTCCTCCGAGACCGTGCTCGGCGTCATCAACGCCGCGACCGACGCGACGATCGGCGGCTCCGCCGATCTCACCCATTCGAACTTCACCATCACCAAAGGGCTCGGCTCCGTCTCGGCGGAGAATTTCGCCGGCCGCTATATTCACTATGGCGTGCGCGAGCACGGCATGGCGGCGGCGATGAACGGCATAGCGCTGCACGGCGGCTTCGTGCCTTATGGCGGAACCTTTCTCGTCTTCTCCGATTATGCGCGCGGCGCGATCCGCCTCTCCGCGCTGATGGGCCAGCGCGTCGTCTATGTGCTGACGCATGATTCCATCGGCCTCGGCGAGGACGGGCCGACGCATCAGCCGATCGAGCATCTCGCCTCTCTGCGCGCCCTGCCCAATCTCTACGTGTTCCGCCCGGCGGACGCGATCGAGACGGCGGAGAGCTGGGAAATCGCCCTCAATGCGCGGACGACGCCCTCCGTGCTGAGCCTGTCGCGCCAGAATTTGGCGACGCTGGAGCGGCCGATCGGCGAGAATCTCACGGCCCGCGGCGCTTATGTGCTGCGCGAGCCGAGCGGCGGGCGCCATGTGACGCTCATCGCCACCGGCTCGGAGGTGCAGATCGCTCTGGCCGCGGCCGACCTTCTGTGGACGCGAGGCGTGCGCGCGGCCGTCGTCTCCATGCCCTGCTGGGAGCTGTTCGAGACGCAATCGCCGACCTATCGCGCCAGCGTGCTCGGCTCGGCGCCGCGCGTCGCGGTGGAGGCCGCCGCGCGCCTCGGCTGGGATCGCTGGATCGGCGAGCGCGGCGCTTTCGTCGGCATGACCGGCTTCGGCGCGAGCGCGCCGGCGGATGCGCTCTACGCCCGTTTCGGCATAACGGCCGAAGGCGTCGCCGGAACCGCGCAAGCGCTGCTCTGACGATCGGCGTAATCGGAACGGCGCCCGCGGCTTCGCGGGCGTCGCGCCGGCAGAAATGAATAGTCGATTTCGAGCTCGAACGAATAGACCAAGAGAAACCCTCGCGAGAGGACGCCGCAATTCTCGGCGCGCGGCTGCGGGAGGTGATGACATCGCCCGCGCTCCGCTATATCGCTATCAGCGGAATCGGCCTGCGCCCCCCATATTGCTCTGGCGGCGCCGTCTTAGACTTTAATCGAATTCCGGCACTGGGAGGACACCGCAAATGGCGCTCATCACCCTGAGACAATTGCTCGACCACGCCGCCGAGCACGACTATGGCGTGCCGGCCTTCAATATCAACAATATGGAGCAAGGCCTCGCGGTGATGGAGGCCGCCGCCTCCGTCGACGCTCCGGTTATCATCCAGGCGAGCCGCGGCGCCCGCTCCTACGCCAATGACGTGATGCTGGCCAAGATGATCGAGGCGCTGGCGATCATGTATCCCGACATTCCGCTGGTCATGCACCAGGACCATGGCAATAGCGAAGCCACCTGCGCCAGCGCCATTCGCTTCGGCTTCACCTCGGTGATGATGGACGGCTCGCTGGAGGCCGACGGCAAGACGCCGGCGAGCTATGACTACAATGTCGCGGTGACGCGCCGCGTCGTCGATCTCGCCCATTGGGTCGGCGCCTCGGTGGAGGGCGAGCTCGGCGTGCTCGGCTCGCTGGAGACTGGCGAGGGCGAGAAAGAGGACGGCCATGGCGCCGAGGGCAAGCTCAGCCACGACCAGCTGCTGACCGACCCCAGCCAGGCGGTGGATTTCGTCGCCCGCACCAAGGTCGACGCTCTCGCCATCGCCATGGGCACCTCGCATGGCGCTTACAAATTCTCGCGCAAGCCCGACGGCGCCATTCTCGCGATGCATGTGATCGAGGAGATTCACAATCGCCTGCCGAACACGCATCTCGTGATGCACGGCTCCTCCTCTGTGCCGCAGGATTTGCAAGACGCCTTCAACGAGGCCGGCGGCGAGATGCCGCAGACCTGGGGCGTGCCGGTCGAGGAGATTCAGCGCGGCATCAAATTCGGCGTGCGCAAGATCAACATCGACACCGACTGCCGCATCGCCGTCACCGCCTCCATTCGCGCGACTCTGCTGAAGAACAAGGGCGAGTTCGACCCGCGCAAATATCTGAAGCCGGCGCAGGAGGCGATGCGCAAGGTCTGCAAGCAGCGCTATGAGGAATTCGGCGCCGCGGGCCAGGCGAGCAAGATCAAGCCGATCCCGCTCGCCGACATGGCCAAGCGCTACGCCAGCGGCGCGCTCGATCCGCAATTCGCCGGGGCCAAGGCCGCGGAGTGAGGTCTAAAACGGCGCGCCCTGAAATATCGGGCGCGCCAATGCTCGCTTCGCGCTTATTTGCACTGGTTGAGATCGGGACGATCGGCGGCGCAGAAATTCGCGCCTTTCGCATCGGCCTTTCCGCCGGCGGCGAAACCACCCGTCAGCACAGCGCCCTTGAAAGTCGCCGTCACGACCTTGTATTTGGTGATGTCGGTGCGGGAGTTGTCGCAGTGCTTCAACGCCGCCTTGGAGCATTCGGCTTCGCTCGCAACCGTTTCCTGCGTATCGCACTCCTGCTTGCCGTCGCACTTCTTGTACGATTCCGCCTCCTGACCGGCGCAGGCCGTGCGCTTGATGTGAACGACGCAATCGGCGGCAAGAGCGTTCGTAACCGACAGCGCCAGCAGCGCGGCGAGAGCAATGGCTTTTTTCATGGGATCCCCCCTCTATGTGATGTGCGGCGGACGAGCGGTTCAGAGCGCGCGCCGCCATCTCACTCGTGCATGGCCATTGCGAAGCCTGCGTGACGCAAGCCGACGCAGCCCCCGGAGCGCATTTGCCCTTGGCGACCCGCCACCAACTCGACCGCCGGCTGCGACGGAGCCCCTCACATGACGAATGACATCATCATCGCCCCTTCCATTCTCTCCGCCGATTTCGCGCGGCTCGGCGAGGAGGTGCGCGATGTCGTCGCCGCCGGCGCGGATTGGATTCATCTCGATGTGATGGACGGGCATTTCGTGCCCAACATCACCTTCGGCCCCGGCGTGGTGAAAGCGCTGCGCCCGCACGCCGCGTGCATTTTCGACGCGCATCTGATGATCGAGCCGGTCGACCCTTATGTCGCCGCCTTCGCCGAGGCCGGCGCCGACATCATCACCCTGCACGCCGAGGCCGGCGCGCATCTGCACCGCTCGCTGCGGCTCATTCGCTCGCTCGGCAAAAAGGCCGGCGTCTCGCTCAATCCCGGCACCAGCGAGCGCGCGCTCGATTATGTGCTCGACGACGTCGATCTCATTCTGGTGATGAGCGTCGATCCGGGCTTCGGCGGGCAAGGCTTCATCCCCTCGCAGATCGACAAGATTCGCCGCATCCGCGAGATGATCGGCCGGCGCGAGATCTTCCTCGAGGTCGACGGCGGCGTGACGCGGCAGACGGCGACGGCGATCGTCGAAGCCGGCGCCGATGTTCTCGTCGCCGGCTCCGCCGTCTTCGCCGGGAGCGGCGCTGCGGCCTATCGCGAGAACATCGCCGCCCTGCGCGGCGCGGCGGCGGCCGCCGGCGCGCTGGCCGTGTGACGGCGCGCCGCACAGAAGCGTTGCGAAAGCGTCACAATGTAGGGAGAAAGCTTCAGCCCCCGCGGCGAGTGGACGTCACCCGAATGAAGGACGCCGAATTCAGGCCGGCGAGCGAGGCTCGCGCCGATCTCCGAGAATTGCTGACCGCCCTGTCGCGCTTGCGCGAGGAGGTCGACGCCGACGGCCATGCGCTCATCGCGAGCTGGGGCGGGCCGTTTTCGACAGAATTCGCGCCGGCCGCGGAAAATCTCGCCCATTATCTCGCCCTGCGCCGCCGCGATCTCAGCGATCTGCAAGCGCGCCTCTCGGCTTTCGGCCTCTCCTCGCTCGGCCGCAGCGAGGCCAAGGTGATAGAGGCGCTGGATGCGCTTCTGGCGACGCTGCGGAGGCTCTGCGGCGAGACCGACGCCCCCTACCCTACCCTAGCCGCCATGCGCGCCGGCGAGGACGCTCTGAGCGCCGCGCGCGACTTGATTTTCGGCGCCGTCCCTGCGACGCCGCACGCCGTCGTGATGGTCACGCTGCCGAGCGAGGCGGCGAGCGAGCCCGAGCTGATCCGCCGCCTGATGGAGGCCGGCATGGGCTGCGCGCGCATAAATTGCGCGCATGACGACGCCGCCGCCTGGAAAGCGATGATCGCCAACATACGCGCCAGCGAGCGCGCGCTCGGCCGCAATTGCCGCGTGCTGATGGACCTCGCCGGACCGAAGTGCCGGATCGAGCAATTGCGCGCGCCCGAGAAGCTGCGCCTCTATCGCGGCGACCGCTTCGCCATGGTCGCGACGCTCGATCCGCGCGCCGCCGGGCCTGTCGCCATCCAGCCGTCCTTTCCCGAGACGATCGGCCAGCTCGCGCCGGGCGCGGAAGTGTGGATCAACGACGGGAAGATCGGCGCACGCGTCGTCGGCGCGAGCGCCGGCGCCGTGGAGCTGGAAGTGTTCAGCGCGCGCGGCAAGGGCGAGCGGCTGAAGGTCGAGAAGGGCCTCAATTTCCCCACGACCGATCTGCGCCTGCCGCCGCTGACGCCGAAAGATTTTCGCGATCTCGACTTCGTCGCCGCCGAGGCCGATCTCGTCGGCTTCTCCTTCGTGCAGGAGACGGCCGACGTCGATCTCCTGCAGGACCATCTCGCCGCGCGCCGCGGCGCCCTGCCCAAGCAGACGATCGTGCTCAAGATCGAGACGCCGCTCGCCGTGCGCAATCTGCCGCGGCTCATTCTGCGCTCGGCGCAGCATCATCCGACGGCGGTGATGATCGCCCGCGGCGATCTCGCGGTCGAACTCGGCTTCGCCCGCCTCTCCGAAATGCAAGAGGAGATTCTATGGCTCTGCGAGGCCGCCCATGTGCCGGTGATCTGGGCGACGCAGGTGCTCGACCAGTTCATCAAGGACGGCGCGCCGAGCCGGGCGGAAACCACGGACGCCGCCATGGCGCAGCGCGCCGAATGCGTGATGCTGAACAAGGGGCCGTTTCTCGCCGAGGCGGTGACATTCCTGCGCGACGTGCTGGCCCGCATGGATCGCCACCAATCGAAGAAATTCGCCCGCTTCACCCCGCTGCGCGCCTGGGACTGAAGCGCGCGAGACGGTTGCGGAGGCGACGCCGGGGCATTATGGGATAGCCGCCGCCCGGCGACTCGGCCGGTCGGCGCATTGGGGCGTCGCCAAGTGGTAAGGCAGCGGATTTTGATTCCGCCATACGGAGGTTCGAATCCTCCCGCCCCAGCCATAGCCAAACAACCATCTGAAAATTAAGCAAAAGCTCCCTTAGCTGGGGCGGTTTTGCGGTCTGTTGCACATCACTGTAACACAAGGGTGTGCCACATGCCGGCCGTCTCTCACGTCTTTCGTCGCGGCGCCGTATACTACTGGCGACGGCGAATCATAGGCGTCCCCGGCGGCGACGTCGGAGGCGTCGTCGTCGTCAGCCTGGGCACGAAAGACCTGGATGTAGCGCGTCGGCGTGGAGCAGCGTTGACCCATATGAGCGAGCAGCTTTTCGAGGAAATCCGCCTCGCCCGTCTCAGCCCGGAGGCGGCGCGGGAGATTTTGATCGCCGCGGCGCTCGAGCAGTCGGACCTGCTCGCCCGGGCGGCGACGGCGGATCGCGCCCGCTCCGAGCCGGAGCCAATGAGCGGCGCCCGCGCCGACCGCGTTGTCGGCGCCGTCTATAAGCTGCTCGCGGAGCGAGGGACGTCGGCGCGGCTCGACGCCGACTCGGCGGCCTTTCTGGCGCGCTGCGGCCTCCCGGCCGCTGAAGCGTTTCAGGTTCAGGCGACGCTCGAGGTGTTGCGGCGGCAAGGTCTTGTTCCGGCGCCGGAGTGGAAGCTTCGCAAGCTGCTCGCCGAGCATGCGCCGGACGTCGAGCCCTCCGCATCCGTGCTCGCCGAGACGGCCCATGCTTTCTATCGCGGCAAAGCAGCGGCCTGCCTCGACACCGATGAACGCTGGAGCGACACGACGTCCGACGATGTCGAGCTGATGCGCGCCGCGCGCAAAAATCGCGCCGCGCCCGCTCCATCGACCACGGAACCGAAGCGATCGACGACCGCTCCGCCTCCGCCTGCCGTTCCAACAGCCTCAGCGGATTTGGAGCCAGCCGCCGATCTCGCGACAAAAGTCTCGCCCACCCCCGTCGTCGTAAGCGCCGCGCAAGACCCGGACATACCGACAACGATCACCGACCACACCGCGCAGCTCGCGGCGACTCGGCTACAATTGGGAAATTGGGACGAAAAAACGGCCGGCCAGCACATCTCCGTCGCGCGCCTGCTGACTCGCATCGTCCAGCACGACGAGTTCGCGCGCCTGCGGCAATGCGACGTTGCGAAATATCGCGACGTGCTGCTCGGCTTGCCAAAATCCTACGGAAAATCATCCAAGGACGCGCAAAGGTCGGTCGCCGAGCTTCTCGCCCGAGGCCAAGCGCTGCCTGAGGAAAAGCGTGGGCTGATCGCGCCGACGATCAATCGCCATATGACCCAGCTCGGCAATATTCTCAAATCTGCGGCGTCCTACGGTCTCCGCACGGCGGAAACGATCGACCTGACCGGCTTGCGGGCAAAGGAAGGGGAACGCGATCGCGACCAGAGACCGCCCATGACGCTCGACGATATTCGGGCCATATTGAAGGGCGCGCCCTGGCATGGATGCCTCAGCGAGGCCGAACGTCTAGAACCCGGTCAGATGGTGATCCACGACTCGCTCTACTGGGCGCCGCTGATCGCCATCTACTCGCTGATGCGGCGCGAGGAGATATGCGGCCTGATGATCGTCGACGTTCATTTCGACGTCCCCGTTCCGTATTTCAATATCGTCCGCAACAAATACCGCCGCCTCAAGAACCCACAGTCCAAGCGGAAAATTCCGATCCATCCCGAGCTGCTGCGTCTTGGTCTTCGCGCCTATATCGAAGCAATCGCGGCTCTGGGATATGATCTGCTGTTTCCAGAATTGCTGCCCGCCAGCGGAAAGGCGGTGCTCGGCAACCAGTTTCACCGCGAATGGCTCCCTCTGCTGACCCATACGGCGCCCGCGGCGGTCGAAGAGGGCAAAGTCTTCCATTCCATCCGCCATTTCGGGAATCAGCAGCTCGTCGAGGCGGGGGTGATCCCCGACTGGCGGCAGGACATCATGGGCCACAAAGGCACGAGTGAGGTCGAGGAACGTTATCGCGACGACGTCGCCCTGCGCAGGAAGCTGAGAGCGCTGAAGAAGCTTCCGAATGTCACCGCTCAATTGCAGGCTTGCCCGATCCTTCTGCGCGAGAATGTGGTCAAGAAAATCGGCAGGAAGCCGAGGCGAAAAAACGGCAATGCCGGTGGTTCCGTCCCGGCCTCTGGTTCATGAATCGGATGGCCGACGTCCTGGTGGCCCCGCCGTGGAAGGTCTGATCGAGCGAGGCTTCCGCGCTGGATCCATCGACCCGGAGCCGCTCGGCCGCGAGCGCCGAGGCGCTCGCGTTTCGGTTTCGCGCCGATCGGCGCTGCTTCCGGTCGCCGGCGCCGCTCGGTCCTAAGTCGTCGAGCTGCTGAAGTCGCGCATCGCCGACGGCCGCGCGTCGAGCGTTCCGATCGGGTCCGCGAGCCGCCCTGGCGCCGCTTTCCGAAGCTTCTCGAGTTCTGCGACGACGGCAATAGCCGATTAGAGCGCCATTGCCGCCACGGACCGGTTCAAAGCGAAGTCTCGATTTGTGGCAATGTCGTTCGGCAAGTCCGATTCGTGACGGCTCGGGCCCAGGGTGAGGTCAGGCATTGCGCGTTTTCGTCGGCGCGCGTCGTCTACCCACCTTCGTAGTCGCCGGCTTCTCTATTGTCCTCCTCGTTCGACGAGGCGCCTTTGTCGAAACATCCTCTTTCGGCTCGGCGGCGCCGCCCTCGGCGAGGCAGGCGGCCAGAATCCTCTCGATCAAGGGCCGCGTCTTGGCGCTATTGTCGTCTTGCAGCGCCTCCGCCCCCAAGACTTCGCGAAAGATCGCCATTCCGACGAGGCAGGCGTTGAACAAGGTCGCGCGTTCGTGCGCCGACGGCCCCTCGAGCGCGCCGGCGACGGGTCCGATGAACTCTGTGAGGCTGCGAGCGCGCAACACCTCCCGCGCTTGCGGATTGGTCAGCGAGCGCACGACGATCTGAAGCGTCTCGTTCTGGCCTGCCGCGCTGAAGAATCCGTCCGCGAAGTCGGCGCTGAGCCGACTCGCGTCGAGAGCAGACCGCGACTCGACCTCCTTGGAGGTCGAGAGAACCGCCGAAAACAGCTGCTCCTTGGAGCCGAAGGCGCGATGGACCAGCGCCACATCCACTCCGACCTCGGCGGCGATGTCGCGCAGCTTCACGTCTTCATAGGAGGCGGTGGAGAAACGCGCGCGCGCCGCTTCGAGTATGCGCCGCCGCGTGATCTCTCCGCCGCGCTTTTCCTGAAGCTCCGCCAGCGTCGCCATATCGAACCGCCTCCCGTTTCCGCGCAGATTATTCGTCTCGTGACGACCGTCAAATGGGTCCCGAAGGCGCATGTGTCAACATTGTTGTGTCAACCTTGTTGACATTCGGTCGGTCTCGCGTATTTTCCTTCTCGGCGGCTCGGACGACGCCCGAGCGCAGGGGAACGAAAACATGATCGAGAAATATTCGACGTATTTGGCGGGGGCGCTCTGCGTCATCGCGGCGAGCGCGAGCGCAGCGCGCGCAGCCGATCTGCCGTATATGAAGCCGGCTATCGCTTTCGAACCGCCGTCGGCCTTCACCTGGACTGGCCTATACGGCGGCCTGAACGCAGGCGGCGCAGTGGGCGCGGGCTTCGGCGCCGATGCGTATAGCGACAAATCGCCGAGCGGCGTCGTCGGCGGAGGTCAGATCGGCTTCAATTATCAATTGACGCCTCACTTCGTCATCGGCGCGGAAAATGATTTTCAGGCCTCGAGCCTGAAGGCGCGAGACGACGGCCCCTATCATCGCGACGCGTCGCTGCCATGGTTCGGAACGGCGCGCGGACGCGTCGGCGTCGCGCTCACGGAGCCGCGCCTGTTGATCTACGGCGCGGGCGGCATGGCCTTCGGCGAGCCGAAGATCGCCGGCGACGGAAAGCTGCGCGTCGGCTGGACCGCGGGCGGCGGCGTCGAATGGGCTTTCGCGCCCAAATGGTCCGCGAAGCTCGAATATCTCTATACGGATATTTTTCGCGACATCAGGAACAACGCCTCGGATCGGCACGCGCGATTCCACACGATCCGAGTCGGCGTGAACTATCACTTCGATCTGTTCTCGCAACCGTGACGATGCGAGGGCGAGGATGAAGTGGCGAAGCCGATGACGCGGCGACCGCTGTCGCCGCGCCGAATGCAATCGTGAGCTTCGACTCGATATGGCCAGATGATCGTGCGCCCTGCCGCCGATAGCTCGGCGGACGCGGCTGCTGTTCGTTCCTGCGGCGTCGCATGGCGCAAAACCGGAGTGCGTCTCCGATCGGTCCGAGGTTCCGACGCGGGCGCGCTCTCACAAACTTCGAAATCCGACCACGAAAGTCGACGCCGGGCCGCAAATGCGCGGCGCCGGGCGCAACGGAGAATAGCATGGCGACACTGGATAAAGCGCTTCGACCGACTGTCGCGCTGCTCTGCCTCGGAGCGAGCGCCTGTTCGAGCGTGGAGCCGATCGCTTATGCCGGGCTTCCATCCTCGGCGCATTTGGCTCCCAATCGGCAAGGCGACGCCAAGCGCATCCCCTTTCGTTATGCCGCCGTGACCGACTGGCGAGCGTATAATAAGATCATCATCGATCCCGTCGCGATCTATCGCGGCGCCGATCATCAGTTCGGCGATATGGCCGAAGCGGACAAGGCCTCGCTCGTCGAGCACATGCAGAGCGAATTCGCCGAAAAGCTCAAAAGCCGTTTCACCATCACGGACAGGCCGGGCGCGAATACGCTGCGGCTGAAATTGACTTTGACCGGCGCTGTAACGAGCACGCCCGTCCTCAGCACATTGTCCCGCTTCGATCTCGCGGGCGGCCTCTATAATGGCGTGCAGACGGTGCGCGGCGGCGAAGGTCTGATGACCGGCTCGGCGATCTACGCGGTCGAGATACGCGACGCCTCCGACAATCGACTGCTCACGGCTTTCGTCGCCAAGCAATATCCCAGCCCGCTGAATATTCCGGCGAGCGTCGGCGCGCTATCCGCCGCGCGGACGGGGATAGAGAAAGGCGCTGAAGACCTGTTGGAGCAGCTTTCCCGCTCGGCGAAGTCCTGACGCCGTTTCCGCTGCGGGTCGCGACGAGACAGCGCGGCCCGAGCGCTCACATCGTCTTCGGCGAGCCGAGTTTCTTTCCATGTCACGGGCGCGGGGGCTCGATACATACATGAGGAGGCGAGCATGAACGCCATCACCATTCGGCGTGGCTTCGAGATGTTCGATTTGACGCCGCGCATCGGATCCTCGATCGAGATGGATGTCGCGGCGCTGACGCGCGGGGAATATGCGGCGGAGATTCGCGACATTCTGGAACGACGCGGCGTGATCGTCTTTCCTCGGCTGCACCTCGATGATGCGCAGCACCTCGCGCTCTCCCGGACGCTCGGCGAGATCGTCCCCTTGCGCGGAGACGGACTTATGCCGATCACGCTCGACAGACACGTCAACGCATTCGCGGCCGAATATTTGAGAGGATCGTTCTTTTGGCATTTCGATGGGGCGAGCGACGATGTTCCGGCGTGCGCGGCGATATTGAATGCGAAGCGTTTGTCGCCGACCGGCGGTCAGACCGAATTCAGCAATTGCTACGCAGCTTGGGACGAGCTGCCGGTCTCGGTCAAGACGTCCATAGAAGGACTCCGCGTCGTTCATAGCGTCGAAGCGGCCCAGCGTCTCGTGAACCCCACGCCCACGGAAGACGAGCTGCGCCGATGGCGACGTCATGCGCCAAAGACGCATCCACTGGTCTGGACTCACAAATCAGGACGCAAGTCGCTCGCGCTCGGATGCACGGCGTCGCATATCGAAGGTCTGACGCCCGATGTCAGCGGCGCGCTTCTCGCCGAGCTCACGAAATGGGCGACATTGCCGCGCTTCGTCTATCGGCACGAATGGAGCCTAGGCGATCTGCTCATCTGGGACAACGCCGGAACCATGCATCGCGTCACGCCCTATGACGCGGAGAGCGGCCGGCTGATGACGCGAACGACCATCGCCGGCGAGGAGCCTTTGAACTGACGAGCGCCTCGGCTCGGGCGCGTCGGAGCGGGCCGCTCGGCGTCGCCGCCCGCTCCGCTTTGGAATGCCGGGGCCCCGAGCCGAGCTAATGGCTCGCACGGGCGGTGGTTGGTCGCCTCGATCCCTCTGGCCAAATTTTCTATGCGCCGCGCCGCCGCTCGGAACTCGAAGACGCGGCAATCCTTCGCCGCCGGTCGCGTCCGACGAGTGACCTTTCTGGCGCGAGCTCCCCCTTCTCGAGGGCGAAGGGCGAGCTTCACCCGTTGCGGGCGCGTCCCACTCGAAGGGCGAGCGACCGCTTTCGCCGAAAGCCGACATTCCCGGATACGTCACTCGGCCGTTGCCGGGAGTGGAGTCCACATGTCCTTCCGCTGAAGTTGCGCCTGCCCGTCTCTCATCGATGGGCGACCGGACTTTGGCGCGAATCAGCTTCCTCCACGCAAGCGGCGCTTCAAGCCATCGTCCAGATTGGGATTGTTATGTTGGCTCTCGCAACCTCCAGGATCGCCGTCAACGAATTGAGCAGAGAGAACGTCGTCGATGCAAAATTCGAGGAAACCGCGGAAATGACCGATCGGTCGAGATTTGCGCTTTTCAGTCGCGAATTACAGGCCTTTTTTATAAGTACAGATAGTTATTAGAAATAGAAAAAATCGTAGCAAGGAGTCGGCAAGCGGCAAGCCTGCCGAGCTTCCGGGTTGGCCGATATGCGGTTGTCGGTAAGCGCCAGCGGCGAGGATTTGCCGAAAATGGCGTCACCGATTGATCGAGTCGAAGAGGCCGGCGAGGCCGTCGTGAAAAGGGATCGAGCGCGTCGGCTTTTGTCTGCGCCCGTACGAGCCATTCGCTGAAAGGACAGGCTCCGATCTCGACGTCTCTTTCGGACTCGAGGGGCTGTGAGTCCGGCGATCAATGCAACAAGCCGGGCATACTCTCCCCAGTTGTCGGTCTTCTCTCGGAACCGAGCCCACCGCCGATCGTCTAACTCTTCTTCGCGTCGGATTTCCCATCGCCGCGCTTCTTGTTCGCGCCAACCTGCTCAGACTCTTCCCGTTCCCGTTCCCGTTCCCGTCCCCGCTCTGCAACGAATGTTTTGATCGTAGCCACGAGCGGAACCCCTGCGTCGCTCGCTTCCGCTCTCACAAAGTGAGTCTCTTCCGAATCCAATCTTCAAACGACCGTGCCGAAAACTTTTCCGATGCCGGCGGTGAGGGCCATCGCCAACGCGCCCCAGAATGTCACTCGGGCTGTCGCGCGCAGAACATCGGCGCCGCCTGCTCTTGCTCCGATGGCGCCTAAAAGCGCGAGGAAGGCCAAGGACGCGACGGAAACGACGGGGACGAGCGTGCCGACAGGCGCCACGACGACCATGAGCAAGGGCATGGCGGCGCCCAGCGAAAACGTATCTGCGGATGTCAACGCCGTTTGCACAGGACGGGCGGTGGTGATCTCTGAAATTCCGAGTTCATCGCGCGCGTGGGCAGTCAGAGCGTCTTTCGCCATCATTTGCTCGGCGACTCGACGCGCGAGCTCTCGATCGACACCGCGTGTGACATAGACGTCGGCGAGCTCATCGAGTTCGAACGCGATGTTGTCGCTGAGCTCTTTACGTTCACGCGTGATATCCGCTCGCTCGGTGTCGGATTGCGAGCTGACGGACACATATTCGCCCGCCGCCATCGACATGGCTCCGGCCACCAGTCCAGCGACGCCCGCGATCAAAACATCGTTTCGCGTCGCGGTCGCCGCGGCTACGCCGACGATCAGGCTCGCGGTCGAGACAATCCCATCATTGGCCCCGAGCACTGCGGCTCTCAGCCAACCGATGCGATTCCGCCCTCTCGGGCGCGCCGACGTCGCGACAACCCGAGGAAATGCATTCAATGGCCAAAACCTAATTGCACGCTATCGCTTTTCAGCGGCGTGCGTCGCCGCTCGGAGAAGACATTTCGGAGTGCTATCGCTCGTCGTCACTTGATCCACCCGAGCCCCAGAATTCCCGATACGATCAAAAAAATCGCGACGATGTAGTTGAGGAGCCGAGGGATGATCAGAATGAGAACGCCGGCGAGCAGCGAGACGATCGGCTGGAGGTGCTCGATGCTGATGTTCATGGGCCTACTCCTTAAAGCAATTTTTGGAGATTTCACGAACCGGATCATACCTTGAATTAGGCCGACGGAGCGAAATCGCAATCCGAGATGAACCGATTTCGCTCCGATTGTCAGGCGCCGACAGTGAAAATCGCGAAGGGAAACCCGCAGAGGCGCGGGGGCCGTACGCCTCCGTGGTCGACGACGGTTTCGTTCCCTTAGTCAGATCGCGCTTTAGACTTTCTTGGCGTCCTTGATCGCGTCCTTTATCGTATCCTTCGCCTCTCCGACCGCGCTTCGAACCGCACCTCCGAGTTGATCGGCTTTGCCATGCAGCTCGAGCTCCTTGTCGCCGAGAACCTTCCCCGCGACTTCTTCGATTTTGCCCTTTATCTTCTGTCCCGCGCCCTTGATGCTTTCCTTGTCCATGACATGATCCCCTGTTGGTTTATGTCCCGTTGGTTCGTCATTAACTAGGGCGCATACGGAGTTTAACGAGTGGCGCAGTGGGCGCTTTTCCGGCGACATGTGACGCCGCCTCGAGATGGGTGCGCTGGCCGAGAGCGGCAGGTCGGCGGAGCCGTGGCTTTTTTCACGCACCGTATCGGGACGCGGACGTCGACGCGAAATGATCGCCTCGACATCGATCAATGCGGCGCGTTGCGAGGGCAGCGCTCCACTTCGGGCGCGTTTCCTTCCAGCCATTTCCGCCATATGGCGAACAGCACGGCGAGAATGAGCGGGCCGAGAACCAATCCGACCAAGCCGAAGGTGAGCAGGCCGCCCATCGCGCCGAGGAAGGCGATGACGAGAGGAATGTCGGCGGCGCTGCTGATCAGCAGCGGCTCGAGAAAATTGTCGGTCGGATTGACGATGAGCACGCCCAGGCGAGCATATCTGTCGATTTTGCAGGTCGCCTCCTCGTTGCATTCGGGCTTGTCGAAGTTCTCCCAATAAAGCGCAATATCGCCATGGCGACCCTGCGCAGCGGCTAGAGTATTTACCGAGGCTGATCGTCGCCAGTCAGGTGCCTATATTACAGATGTCGACCGCTCGATATCGAGACCGGATCTCGCAACGAAGGCCCAATCCTTTCGTGCGCGCGACGAGTTGGCGATAAATCGCGTCCATCGACGCTCAGAACGTCCGCGCCGCTCGGCTCGATGAACTTCGCTCGAGCGCCGTCTTTGGAAAACTCGTGGTCGTGCTCCGGGCCGCGGGCAACGCTCGGCGCGATCGTTAGGCTTGCGCGCATTTCCCCGCTGCTCGGCGCGTTCACAGCGTCGATGCCACAGCGTCGCGCTCGTCGCCCCATTCGCCCTCTCGAAAGGAGGCTCTCATGAAACGCTTCGACGAAATATCGATCGCGAGTTTCGCGTACCACTTTCAGGCCGCGACCGCGGTCAAGACGCTCTCGCAGGCAGGCTTCGATACCGGGCGATTGAGCGTCGTCGGACGCGGATATTGCTCTGATAGAGATGGCGTGGGCTTTCACAACGTCGGCGGACAGATCCGAATGTGGGAAAACTATGGCGCATTTTGGGGTGGCCTATGTGAGCTATCCGCTGGAGGCGTCTTTTCGACTTCGCCATCTACCGGACCGGTAGTGGCGCTCGGCGCCATTGCCGCCCTCATCCACCGGCAAGTCGCCGGCGCGATGTCATCCCGCGGCGCGAGCGCCTTGGTCGCGGCGCTCTGCGGTCTCGGCATTCCGGAGGACAGCGTTCTCGATTGCGAGCAAACATTGAGGGCCGATGGATTTTTGGTCTTTGTGCATGGACGTGGCGCGGAGTCGACACGAGCCCATGCGATTTTGGCGGGCCTGAAGCCGACGCGTTTGGAGGTCCATGCAAGCCCGCTCGCGCGAGCGCGAAGGGGGCATATCGTTCACGTTGCGGCGTGAAGGCCTGGTCCGCTTCGAGTTCCTCGAGCAAGCAATTTGCGGCCGCCATCGATTTGCACGCCCAGATGCAGCAGGCCCATCGAATTGTTCGCGAGCAAAGCTTCATCGCGTTTCACGAACACGTCCTCCCGAGCCGCGGGCGCCGTCGAGGATTGCTCCGATCGATCGCCGAACGGGCCGGTGGACTCTGCTGCGCCTGAGACCTGTAAGCTCGCGCCCCGCAGATGATCATCGAAGGAGCAATTGCCAGCTCACGACAGCCGTGGATCACTCGGCGTCTTCGGTGACCTCATCTGTCCAGACACGAAAATTTTCCAGCTTGTTGGGACCGAAGGTCGTGACCATCGCCACATCCGCTGCGTCGCGCCCGCGCGCCAGCAGAACGCGCCCGATCCTGGGCGTGTTGTTCCTTGGATCGAATGTTTGCCAAGCGCCGCCGATGTAGGCCTCGAACCAAGCAGCGAAATCCCCGGGCGGATAGGGAGGCGGCGTCCCCGCGTCGCCGAGATAGCCGGTGCAGTAGCGCGCCGGAATGTTCAGCGCGCGGCAAAAAGCGATGGCCAGATGCGCATAATCGCGACAGACGCCGAGACGCTCTTCATAGGCCTCGCATGCCGTTCGCGTCGCCCGCGCGTGCTCGTAACCAAAGCAGATATGGTGATGCACGAAGTCGCAGATCGCCTGTACCCGACCTCGTCCGGGCGTCGCGGAGCCGAATAGCGTCCAGGAGAGTTCTAGGCTCAGGACCTATTAATTTCGAGTGAGGCGTGATTCAAGGTCTCCGATATGGAGGCTTTGATGGGTGATTTGTTTTTGCTGAGCGAAGCGCAGATGGCGCGGATTTCCCCTCATTTTCCCTTGGCGCACGGAGTGCCGCGGGTGGACGACCGCCGCGTGGTCAGCGGGATCGTCTACGTCATCAAGAACGGCCTGCAATGGAAGGACGC
>NZ_JBQUZK010000043.1:0-4574 GCF_056313885.1 Methylosinus sp. DMC45 | reverse complement strand
AGTCCGTGACGACGGCCGCTTGAAATCAGCCTGCGTGGCGTCAACGCGCCTGTATCGAGTTTATGTGACATCGCCGTTATTTCAGCATCGAAACCGTCGCAGCTGTCGGGTCAGTTTCATGTCCGATAACCTTGCCTTACCGGAATCCGGGCGTGTCGCTCCGGGTTAATCAGCCGACGGGGGGGCCAGGCGTCGGATTTTTGCGTCCGCCTTCCGGCTGGCGTTTTCAGCCTGGCGGGAAATACCGACCAAGCCTCGTTTGCAGCAATTTCACCAACGTCGGGTCCATGAACTCGAACTCGTCCGGAATGTCGAGACAGATCACGCGCTTGCCGTTTAGCGACGAGCGAAACCGCTTCTGCACCTTGGAGCGATGAGCCTTTTCCATGACCACAACCACATCGGCCCAGGCTACCTGTTCAGATGTGATGGGATTGTCAGCGTCGTTGTTCGTTCCGGCCGACACAACTTCGAGGCCGGCCGCGACGAGAAAACCTGTTCGGCGGTAGGACTGCGGAGACGGTTCTGACTACATACGAAAAGGACTTTTTTCATTTGGCGAGCCTTCGGCATCAAGGCGCCATCTTATTACCAATGACCGCTATCGGGAACCGTTGATCCAGCCAGAACGCGATAGCTGAGGCGACTGCTGAGCAGCAGTTTCGGCGGATGTCCGTGCGTCCGGCCGGGAAGTGTCTTAAATTAACGCCTATGGGACTCTGTTCCCTCCAGCAACGACCGCCAACTACCACAGACAGATTCGTGCAGAGAGCGGAATCGAGAGCACAGAAGGAGTGCGACTCCCCCCGCGCTCGTTGGGATCACAGCCAGCGATAGACCGGGGGATTGTTCCTCTATGTGCCGACCGGCGCGCACTCCCGTCTGCCGCCAGAGGTGGCGCAAGATCCTTGCGGGGCGAATTTCATGGCGTCGGCCGTTTGCGCGCCCAACCCGACGCGCGTCGGGATCAAGGTCCCCTACTCCGCCGAAGGCGCCTTTCGAGCGTCAGCGCGAAAATCCCATGAGTCCGAAGTGGGCGAGCAGCGTATTCGCTGACATGACGTAAATCCCCGGGACCGGGGATAGCCATGACGACAGCTGCTCCTCGGCCGCCGGTCGCGGCGCGACAGGCAACAGGAAAGCGAGCGCCGCTGCACACCGCCTCTCCGAGAAGCGACGAAGTCGTCTTGGCGTCCTCGAAGTCCGATCCCATGATCCTCTCCTCGCCGGTCACGATGCCGGCGACGGCCAGCCGCGTCATCAATGAGGAGATCGCAGCTGTGACGCCACCTGTCGTCTTGAGGATGCTCTTGAGGGGCCTCTCGCCGATTTCGCTTTCCCGACGCAGCGGCAGAGCGCGCTGCAAACTTCGGATCAACCCGGCTAAGTCCTGGTCGTTCCCCCACGGGGGAAGCGCGACGGACTCGAAGTGGCGCACGAGTTGTTCATCCGTCTTGAGCGTAGTGCGGGCCTGCTGCCTACCGACACAGGCGAGCGGGATGCGCAGCTCGTTGCGCAGAAACCGCGGCGTGTCGAGAAACGGCGCCTGCTCGCGCACCGCGCTCGCCCCCATGTGCCGGCGCAGCTCGTCTGACCAATAACGAATGTGGTGGAGTGCAGACCGTCGCGCTGCAGAACGCGGTGCTCCGCCTTCAGGAAGTCGATCAGAGCCCGCCTGATGTCGGCCGGCATGCGCACCGCGACCTCGCGGATGAGCGCCCGTCAGACCGCCGCGGGCGGCGCTTCTCGTCCCGGCCCTACCCTCGCCCCCGGGACGATTTTTTGTTGCCTGCATCCGATGACGCCTATCGATCTGGCTGGCACAAGGGCGGGGCGGAGGCCTTGAAGGATCGTCGTGTCGTGGACCGCCGGCGCTATTAGAGCATTTCGCGAACTTGGCATTCGTTCGCCAGGAAAGTTGCCGGCCGGCAACCTCTAGAACCTGTAAGGTTTCATTTACGAAAAACCCATTGCGGGTGTGATGCGAATCGTGCGTATTGGACACGGTTTAAAGCGCGAGTCGCGATTTTATCCGTACATACGCCCGCCACTCGTGAGGCTAGACGTCGATGAATGATCAGAGTCGGATTCACACACTGATCTCGGGCCACGCGCGCGGTCTTTCGAGTCGATTGCACGCGCACCGAATGCAACTGTTTCCCCCGGCGGCTCGAAAATCCCTGCGCAAATTTTCGTCGGGGGAAGCGGCGAAGTTGATCGGCGTGAACGACGGGTATCTTCGACATCTATCTCTTGAAGGGCGCGGCCCGAAGCCAGAGATGACGGCGAATGGGCGGCGATCCTATTCGATTGAGGACGTCCAGGCGCTTCGAGCCTTTCTCGACGAGAGCGGAAAAGCGGATCGCAGATATCTCCCAGGGCGTCGGGGCAGCGAGCATTTGCAAGTCGTCACCGTCGTGAACTTCAAGGGAGGGTCAGGAAAAACCACCACGGCCGCGCACCTCGCTCAGTATTTGGCCCTCCAGGGATATAAGGTGCTCGCCGTCGACCTCGACCCTCAGGCAAGCCTTTCTGCGCTGCACGGATATCAACCGGAGTTCGATGTTGGCCCCAATGACACGCTATACGGCGCCATACGCTATGACAATCAACGGCGTCCATTAGGGGACATTATTCGTTCGACCTATTTTCCCGGTCTCGATCTCGTTCCGGGCAATATCGAACTCATGGAGTTCGAGCACGACACCCCTGCCGTTCTCGCGAAGAAAGACAGCGAGAGCGCGTTTTTCTTCACGCGCATGGACGAGGCGCTCGCCACTGTTGCTGAGCGCTATGACGTCGTCGTCGTGGACTGTCCGCCTCAGCTCGGCTTCTTGACCCTATCGGCGCTATGCTCGGCGACCGGCGTGCTCGTGACGGTGCACCCGCAGATGTTGGACGTGATGTCCATGTGCCAATTCTTGATCATGACGTCCGACCTGCTGTCTGTGGTCGCAGGGGCTGGGGCCAATATGAGCTATGACTGGATGAGGTATTTGATTACCCGCTACGAGCCCGGCGACGGTCCGCAAAACCAGATGGTTTCATTCATGCGGTCGATGTTCGGGGAGCACGTATTGAACTATCCGATGCTCAAGAGCACAGCAATTTCCGACGCGGGAATTACCAAGCAGACGCTGTATGAAGTGACCCGGGAGCAGTTTACGCGATCGACTTACGACCGTGCGATCGAGGCGCTCAACGCCGTCAACGGAGAGATCGAGAGCCTTATCACCAAAGCGTGGGGGAGGGCCTGATGGCGCGCAAGAACCTCTTGATAGGCCTTACCGAAGGGGAGTTGCCGGCCGGCAACTCAATTATTCCAGGGATCGGGACCTCGGCCACTGACGACCAAAACCCCACCTTCGGGCAGCGAGGCGCCGTGGGCGCCGTGACGCGCTCTATCGAGTATCTGAAATCGCAGATCGGTGAAGCCAAGCATATCCAAACTCAGCTCGCGGCCGGCCAGACGATTGTCGAATTGAACCCGTCGCTCATCGAGCATTCGTTCATTTCGGATCGCATGGCGCCCGCATCTGATGAGCTCACGACGTTGATCGAGTCCATTCGGTCGAATGGTCAGCAAGTTCCGATTCTCGTGAGACCGCATCCCACTAACATCGGGCGGTTCCAAGTCGCCTATGGCCATCGGCGCCTTCGAGCTGCGGTCTTCCTTCGCATCAATGTGCGGTCGGTCGTAAAAGAGCTTTCCGACGCCGAACTGGTCGTGGCGCAGGGACAGGAAAATAGCGCGCGGACGGACCTCTCGTTCATCGAAAGAGCAATGTTCGCGGCTCGGTTAGAACAGGGAGGGTTCGACCGTGAGACGATCATGTCTGCCCTGACTGTCGACAAGACGGCCCTGTCAAAACTGATTTCCGTTGCGACGAAAATTCCGGAAAATGTCCTCTTGGCCGTTGGGCCAGCTCCAAATGCCGGACGGGACCGGTGGCTCGCGATGGCGGAGCGCTTCGAGGCGGACGCGGCGACGACCATTTCAACTCAGCTGATAGGGCAGCCTGAGTTTTTGGCGCTGCAAACCGACGACAGATTCAACAAGCTCTTCGATGCTTTCAATGCGAACAAGACCAGCGGCCGGAGTTCCTCGGTATGGACAGCCGACGATGGGAAAAAATTGGGCCGCGTTCGGCAGGATGACCGAGATCTGACGGTGATCGTCGATAAAAGAGCCGACCCCGACTTCGCTGCGTATCTTCTTGAGCAGCTTCCCAATCTTTACAGGAGCTTCACCAAGTCGAAGCGCAGCGCCCATTCGGGCTCATCGTGAGACGGACAGCTTCTGCTCTTAAATTCGTTGCGTAACGAGTAGCTTAGGATCGACGCGAGAACGGAGCAAATAGCGCAAAAGAAAAAGGCCCCCGAAACGTCCCCGTCCCGGAAGCCTCTCTAAAGTTTGGCGACTAAGAGAATCCCACTTCCGCGAATCGCTGTCAAGAGTCGGCGCTGTTTCGGCGAGCGGATTTCTTTTGCCTAAATGAGGCAAAGGAACATGCAGACACGTCCAACGACGCCCTTCGGGCGGCGGCCGTTGTCGCTCGCCATGGTGGCGAGCC
>NZ_JBQUZK010000042.1:0-1059 GCF_056313885.1 Methylosinus sp. DMC45 | reverse complement strand
CTCGTCGCGCGCTCGAGCGAAATCGAGAACCTCGCCGAGGAGGTGCGGGCCGAGAACCGCGCGATCGCGCTGCTGCGCGAGAAGATCACGCTCACCCGCCGCGACATCGTCAAAATGATCGAGACCGCGTTGGAGGAGGGGGTCTCGGGGGACTGGGACGACGCGCATCAGCGCTATGCGACGCTCTCGGGGCGCTATGGGCGTGGGCTTTCCCGCGCCGATCTGAAGGCATTGGCCGGCGACTTGGCCGAGTTGGCGGCCGAAATCCACAAGTCGCTGGAAACGCATATAAAAGCTCAAAATATGAGCGGCAATGAGTCTCAAACTGAGCGCCACATACAGAATCAAACCACAAACTTTCCTGATCTTGAACCTAGCCTTCACGAAGGCAGGGCGCGGCCCTCCCAGCCAAATCTCGAAGAGCCTGGGGGAGCGATCGATCGCGCCCCAGAAACATCCCCAGATCGTCGTCGAACCGTCGATCCCAAGCCGACTCTTCGCGCCTATCCGCTCGGAATGGTGCTGGAGGCCTGTCCAGACATCGCCGATTACGGCCCGAGTGGCGAGATTTCATCGTGGCGAGACTTGGCGGCGGCCGCAGCGACAGTGCGCTCGGCGCTCGGCGTTTCGCCAGACGCCTGGTCACAGGCCCTGGATATCTTGGGCGAGCATGACGCCTCCATCGTCATCGCCGCGATCTTGCAACGCGGCGATGAGGTCAAGAGCGCCGGCGGCTATCTGCGCGTCCTGACCGAAAAGGCGAGGGCAGGGGAGTTCTCGCTCGGGCCCGTGTTGATGGCGCTGTTGCGCGGCAAGGCCGCGAAGGCGGCGCGCGAACGAAAGAAAACGGGGTGACGCGGGGATGAATTATCGGACGAGTCTCGTCCTTCCGCTCGCTCACAGCGTTTCGGCGTCGAGCAATCGGAGCTTTTCGGCGCGGTCGAGCAGGCTTTTGACGGAGGAGGGCGCCCAGCGCGTTCCTCCGCGCGGCGTGCGCTCATACATGGCCTCGAGCTGCGCGCCGATTTGCGCGAGCGTCAGATCGGGATTGGCCCGCTT
>NZ_JBQUZK010000041.1:0-1071 GCF_056313885.1 Methylosinus sp. DMC45 | reverse complement strand
TTGCAGGCCGTTCTTGATGACGTAGACGATCCCGCTGACCACGCGGCGGTCGTCCACCCGCGGCACGCCGTGCGCCATCAGCTTCGCGCCTTTGTGATCGCTCATCGTGAGCGCCGTTGCGACCCCATTGATTCTTCGGGTTCGGAAGGATTTTCGGATGTGAGATTCTTCTGAGGGACAGCCATGTCTCTGGAAGGATCCGAAGATGAGCGAGAATGCGACGATCGAAACGGCTTTTGGCGCAGGATTTGTCGGACGTGTGGATTTTCGTCGTTCACGTTCGGGCAATCGGCTGTGGTCGAAGGAGTTGAAGGGCCGGATCGTGCGAGAGAGCCTCGCGCCTGGAGCGCGCGTCGCCGATGTCGCCCGCAAATATCGGATATGCGCGCAGCAATTGACGCAATGGCGCCGCCCGGCGCGCACCGGGCGGCTCGCGCTCGTGACCGACGATCCCGCGGAGTTCGTGGAGATCGAGCTCGAGCAGCCGTCCGTTCTTAATGAGAGCGATACGAAGATCGAGATCGTCGTCGGCAAGGTCGTGTTGCGGCTGGAGCAGGACACCGCGTCGACGCGCATCGCCGAGATCATGACGGCGCTGGAGCGCGGCGCGTGATCATTCCGTCGCAAGGATTGCCGATCGTGCTCGCCGTGCGTCCCGTCGATTTTCGCTGCGGTCATGATGCGCTGGCCGCTCTGGTGCAGAACATTCGATTGAGCGACGCGGCGATATGCTCGTCCGACCAGCGACCAGCCATGCTCGCCAGCCCGTGGCTTACGGACACGAAGTTCGGAATGCCGACCACCACGCCAATGAGTCGTGAGCACGACCTCACGCGCATCGTCGTCGACGTCGACGATGATGTCCGCGATCAATGTCCGCAGCAGTTGTTGTCGGGCACGCATCGTCACGTTTGGCGCATGCCATGCTGCCGACAGATTATCCGCCAGGTTCGTGAAGGCGTTGGGGTCGACCTCGAGGGCTGATGGCCGTTCCGCGGGGAGTGTCAGGAATTTCGTGTGTGGGCGGGCATGATGGAGAAGAAGGAGATCTCCCATGGCCCGACGCAAAGA
>NZ_JBQUZK010000040.1:0-1077 GCF_056313885.1 Methylosinus sp. DMC45 | reverse complement strand
TGTCGCGGAAAATGAACCTCGCGCTTTGGAGCAAAGAGTTCTTCTTCGAACTCTTTGCTTATATGCGATAGCCCTGCGGTCCTCGGCGATGCAGAGATCCCTTACCGTGTGGTCGAGCTGACCGCGTCGGCCGACGTGAAGCGGGTGAATTTCATCATGCCCCAGATGGGCGAGTTCGATGGCGAAACTCGGCGATAGACACTCGTCGATGAACAATCGCATTCGCTCACGCCGCCGGCCGTCGCGAGACGTTTGGAGGGCGACCGGAAAGCGGATGCGATTTGGCGAACAGGAGCGCCGCTTCGAGGGCTTCGCGGGGCAGATCCGGATTTTCGGCGACGATGTCGTCCATACTGTCGCCGTGCTCAAGGCGAGCCTCGATGGAATGCACCGTGAGGCGCGTGCCTTTAATAACAGGCAGTCCTCCTTTGATGCCAGGGACCCTGTCGATCCACGTCGCCCGCGCTCTCAGATACCGATCGGTGCGCTCGAGCGCCTCGCCTGCGAGTTCCCCGATATCGGCCGTTACCGATGGCGCGATTTCGACCTGCGCGGTCTTCAGGCACGATAGCTCATGGCTTTTGAGAGCCTTTATCAATTTCCGCTTGCCTGCGATCGTCAGCGTCACGTCACCGGTCAGTCGACTGACCAACGTGACGTAGGCGACGCTTTCCACGCCGAGGAAGCGGCGCGGGCCCATCGCCTTGCCGGAGCGCGGGGCGGAAATTTTACTAGTATGAACGGGCAGGACTTTTTCCTCGATCGCCTTTTCGATGGCCCGTTTGGGTACGCCGGCGAGTTCGGCGACTTCGCGCGGCGCCAGATCGCCTGCAGTACGGCTCATGCTCGCCTCTAAATTGGTTCCTTGTTAGGGATAGGTTATATGATGGAGTGAGAAAATCCAATGTCGAGATTCGACACCGCGCTTCCGAGCAAAAGAACCAGTGGTTTTTTGTCGTCCCACAGCTCTGATGAGATTCAGCTCAAACCAATCGCATTTGGCGATGTCACATAAACTCGATACAGGCGCATTGACGCCACGCAGGCTGATTTCAAGCGGCCGTCGTCACGGACTTC
>NZ_JBQUZK010000039.1:0-3154 GCF_056313885.1 Methylosinus sp. DMC45 | reverse complement strand
CTTTGATTAGATCGTTCTTTAAAAATTTGGGTATGTGATAGAAAGATAGACTGAACGTTACTTTCACTGGTAACGGATCAGGCTAAGGTAAAATTTGTGAGTGACTCTTAAGAGTTTTGCGAATTTTCGGCGAATGTCGTCTTCACAGTATAACCAGATTGCTTGGGGTTATATGGTCAAGTGAAGAAGCGCATACGGTGGATGCCTTGGCAGTCAGAGGCGATGAAAGACGTGGTAGCCTGCGAAAAGCTTCGGGGAGTCGGCAAACAGACTTTGATCCGGAGATGTCTGAATGGGGGAACCCAGCCATCACAAGATGGTTATCTTGTACTGAATACATAGGTGCAAGAGGCGAACCAGGGGAACTGAAACATCTAAGTACCCTGAGGAAAAGAAATCAACCGAGATTCCCTTAGTAGTGGCGAGCGAACGGGGACTAGCCCTTAAGTGGCTTTGAGATTAGCGGAACGCTCTGGAAAGTGCGGCCATAGTGGGTGATAGCCCTGTACGCGAAAGTCTCTTAGTCATGAAATCGAGTAGGACGGAGCACGAGAAACTTTGTCTGAATATGGGGGGACCATCCTCCAAGGCTAAATACTACTGACTGACCGATAGTGAACTAGTACCGTGAGGGAAAGGCGAAAAGAACCCCGGAGAGGGGAGTGAAATAGATCCTGAAACCGTATGCGTACAAGCAGTGGGAGCAGACTTTGTTCTGTGACTGCGTACCTTTTGTATAATGGGTCAGCGACTTATTTTCAGTGGCGAGCTTAACCGAATAGGGGAGGCGTAGCGAAAGCGAGTCTTAATAGGGCGTCTAGTCGCTGGGAATAGACCCGAAACCGGGCGATCTATCCATGGGCAGGTTGAAGGTTAGGTAACACTGACTGGAGGACCGAACCGACTACCGTTGAAAAGTTAGCGGATGACCTGTGGATCGGAGTGAAAGGCTAATCAAGCTCGGAGATAGCTGGTTCTCCTCGAAAGCTATTTAGGTAGCGCCTCATGTATCACTGTAGGGGGTAGAGCACTGTTTCGGCTAGGGGGTCATCCCGACTTACCAAACCGATGCAAACTCCGAATACCTACAAGTGCCGAGCATGGGAGACACACGGCGGGTGCTAACGTCCGTCGTGAAAAGGGAAACAACCCAGACCGTCAGCTAAGGTCCCAAAGTTATGGTTAAGTGGGAAACGATGTGGGAAGGCTTAGACAGCTAGGAGGTTGGCTTAGAAGCAGCCACCCTTTAAAGAAAGCGTAATAGCTCACTAGTCGAGTCGGCCTGCGCGGAAGATGTAACGGGGCTCAAACCATACACCGAAGCTACGGGTATCACGCAAGTGATGCGGTAGAGGAGCGTTCTGTAAGCCTGTGAAGGTGAGTTGAGAAGCTTGCTGGAGGTATCAGAAGTGCGAATGCTGACATGAGTAACGACAATGGGTGTGAAAAACACCCACGCCGAAAGACCAAGGTTTCCTGCGCAACGTTAATCGACGCAGGGTTAGTCGGTCCCTAAGGCGAGGCTGAAAAGCGTAGTCGATGGAAAACAGGTTAATATTCCTGTACTTCTGGTTATTGCGATGGAGGGACGGAGAAGGCTAGGCCAGCTTGGCGTTGGTTGTCCAAGTTTAAGGTGGTAGGCTGAGATCTTAGGTAAATCCGGGATCTTAAGGCCGAGAGCTGATGACGAGTTACCTTTCAGGTGACGAAGTGGTTGATGCCATGCTTCCAAGAAAAGCTTCTAAGCTTCAGATAACCAGGAACCGTACCCCAAACCGACACAGGTGGTTGGGTAGAGAATACCAAGGCGCTTGAGAGAACTCGGGTGAAGGAACTAGGCAAAATGGCACCGTAACTTCGGGAGAAGGTGCGCCGGTGAGGGTGAAGGACTTGCTCCGTAAGCTCATGCCGGTCGAAGATACCAGGCCGCTGCGACTGTTTATTAAAAACACAGCACTCTGCAAACACGAAAGTGGACGTATAGGGTGTGACGCCTGCCCGGTGCCGGAAGGTTAATTGATGGGGTTAGCTAACGCGAAGCTCTTGATCGAAGCCCCGGTAAACGGCGGCCGTAACTATAACGGTCCTAAGGTAGCGAAATTCCTTGTCGGGTAAGTTCCGACCTGCACGAATGGCGTAACGATGGCGGCGCTGTCTCCACCCGAGACTCAGTGAAATTGAAATCGCTGTGAAGATGCAGTGTATCCGCGGCTAGACGGAAAGACCCCGTGAACCTTTACTATAGCTTTGCACTGGACTTTGAATTTGCTTGTGTAGGATAGGTGGGAGGCTTTGAAGCGTGGACGCCAGTTCGCGTGGAGCCATCCTTGAAATACCACCCTGGCAACTTTGAGGTTCTAACTCAGGTCCGTTATCCGGATCGAGGACAGTGTATGGTGGGTAGTTTGACTGGGGCGGTCTCCTCCTAAAGAGTAACGGAGGAGTACGAAGGTGCGCTCAGACCGGTCGGAAATCGGTCGTAGAGTATAAAGGCAAAAGCGCGCTTGACTGCGAGACAGACACGTCGAGCAGGTACGAAAGTAGGTCTTAGTGATCCGGTGGTTCTGTATGGAAGGGCCATCGCTCAACGGATAAAAGGTACTCCGGGGATAACAGGCTGATACCGCCCAAGAGTTCATATCGACGGCGGTGTTTGGCACCTCGATGTCGGCTCATCACATCCTGGGGCTGAAGCCGGTCCCAAGGGTATGGCTGTTCGCCATTTAAAGTGGTACGCGAGCTGGGTTTAGAACGTCGTGAGACAGTTCGGTCCCTATCTGCCGTGGACGTTTGAGATTTGAGAGGGGCTGCTCCTAGTACGAGAGGACCGGAGTGGACGAACCTCTGGTGTTCCGGTTGTCACGCCAGTGGCATTGCCGGGTAGCTATGTTCGGGAAAGATAACCGCTGAAAGCATCTAAGCGGGAAACTTGCCTCAAGATGAGATCTCACTGGAACCTTGAGTTCCCTGAAGGGCCGTCGAAGACTACGACGTTGATAGGTTGGGTGTGTAAGCGCTGTGAGGCGTTGAGCTAACCAATACTAATTGCCCGTGAGGCTTGACCATATAACACCCAAGCAATCTGAATGCTCGAAAGAGACCAGATTGCGGTGTGTGAAGACGCAATGAACCGAAAGTTCGCGCTGCTCACAAA
>NZ_JBQUZK010000038.1:170921-242387 GCF_056313885.1 Methylosinus sp. DMC45 | reverse complement strand
CTGACAGTCTGGGCCATGAGCCCAGACTCGCACGCCGAGCCGCAATTGTGAATCCTATGTCGGTGTCAGCGCACTAGATGTTTATCGAGCCCGATCTCATTGACGCAAAAGCCCCATTCTCTTGGCGAGGATGCGGTCCAGCAGCCGCGCCGGCAGCAGGCGCGGCAGCGCCCAATCCAATAGATAGCTCGGCACGACGCGAATGCGCGCCGGGGGCCGCTTCTCGGTCAGCGCGCGCAGCACGGCGGCGGCGACGCGCTCCGGCGGTGGGCCGAGCCGGCCCTTCTCGACCGCCCATTTCTGCAGCCGGCGGGCCGAGGGGCCGTAGACGGTGGAATCATAGCGGCCGAAATCGGCGCTCTCGGCCTTGTCCCATATGGGCGTGGCGATCACGCCGGGCTCTATGACGACAACATCGACGCCGAAAATCATCAGCTCGCGCCGCAGCGAGTCGGACAAGCCCTCGAGCGCATGCTTGGAGGCGGCATAGGCGCCGAGAAAGGGCGAGGCGAGGCTGCCCGCCACCGAGCTCATATTCACGATGCGGCCAGGCGGCCCGCGGCGCTTTTCCGGGCTCGCGCCGAGCAGAGGCGCGAAAGCCTGGGTGACGGCGATCTGGCCGATCACATTGATCTCGAGCTGGAGGCGGACCTCCTCTATAGGCTGATAGAGCAGCGGCGCCGGAAACGCCGCGCCGGCATTGTTGACGAGCGCGGCGAGCGTCGCGCCGTCGAGCCGCCGCTCGGTCTCCCGCGCCGCCTCCACCACAGCGGCGGCGTCGGTCACGTCGAAGAGGAGCGGAGTGAAGCTCGCCGCGCCGAAGCGCGCTCGCAGCCGCGCGCTGTCCGCCGGCGTGCGGACGCTGCCGAAGACATGGAAGCCTTGCGCCGTCAGCGCCTCTGCCAGCGCATAGCCTATGCCGGTGGAGACGCCGGTGACGACGACGAATTTTTTCTCGCTCATGCGCCCGCTCCCGTCAGCGCGCGCAATGTGGCGATGGTGGAGGAATCGGCGCGGCCGTCGACGAGGGCGGGGCGGAAATGCCGCTGAAAGGCGGCGACCACGCCGGCGCAGGCCTGGTCGTAATCGCCGGTGATGTCGATCTTATAGCCGTAATCGGCGAGCGCCTGCTGCAATCGCCTCACCTCGTCTCCCCGCGCGCCGGTCTCCAGAACCGCGCCGCCGACGATGGCGGCGGGCTCGACATAATGGCCGACGCCGAGCTCGGCCAGCGCCTTCCAGGGGAAGAACTCGCCGGGATCGATCTTGCGGCCGATGGCGATGTCCGAATGGCCGAGCACGCGCCGCGGGGCTATGCCCTGCCGCGCGCAAATATCGCGGCAGAGGGCCGCTGTCGCCTCGATCTGGCGGTCCGGGAAGGGGCGCGGATCGTCATGGCCGGGATGGACGATCTCAATGCCGATGGAGGCGGAGTTCAGATCGGTCTCGCCGGCCCAGAAGCTGCGGCCGGCGTGCCAGGCGCGGCGCGCCTCCGGCACGAGCTGCAGAATGGTCCCGTCCTCATCGACGAAATAATGCGAGGACACCTGTGCTTCGACGCTGGTGAGCAGCGCCAGCGCCGAGGCCGCCGTCGGCATGCCGGTGTAATGCAGGATCAGCGCGGAGACGGGCGTCAGCCGCTCATTGTGATTGGGCGAGGGACGGAAATCGGCGGCGTGCGGCGTGTCGGGTGAGGGCATTGCGATTCCGGTGATGTCATCCTCGGCGTTTGCGGAAGGCCTTGTATACTCCCGACCAGCCGCCGGCGACCAGCGCCGTCGCAATGACATAGGCGAGCGCCTTCGGTTCCGGCGTCGCGAAGCGGAACAGTTCCACCGCCGCTGGAAGATAGACGATCAGCGCGAGCGTGAGCGTCGTGATCGTCGCTATGATCCAGAAGGCGACGCGCCGCTTGTCGAAAAAAACGGTTCCCGGTCCGGCGGCGGAGGCGAAGGCCATGGACAGATTGCCGATGACGAGGCCGACGAAGACCAGCGCGCGCGTCTCCCCTTCGCTCTCGCCAGCCCGCATCGAGACGAAATAGACGCAGAGCAGCGCCGCGAGCAGAACCGCGCCGTCGAGAAAGCCGGCGCCGATCTGGCGCAGGCCGAACAAAGGCTCGGCGGGAGAGCGCGGCGGCTCCTCCATCATATGGCGTTCGGCTGGCTCGCCCTCGAAGACGAGCGCGCAAATCGGATCGATGATGAGCTCCAGCGCCACCACATGGACGGGATAGAACACCGGCGGCAGCAGGAAGAGTATGGGCGTGAGCGCGAGGCCCGCGATGGGCACATGGATCGCCGTCACGAAGATCAGCGCCTTGCGCAGATTGGCGAATATGCGCCGCCCGCTACGCACGCCCGCGACGATGGAGGCGAAGCGGTCGTCGAGCAGCACGATCGAAGCCGCCTCGCGCGCGACATCGGTTCCGCGCTGGCCCATGGCGACGCCGACATGCGCGGCGCGCAGAGCCGGGCCATCGTTCACCCCATCGCCGGTCATGGCGACGATATGGCCGTTGCGCTTGAAAGCCTCCACCAGAGCGAGCTTCTGCTCCGGGCGGATGCGCGCGAAGACGCGCGTGGTCTCGACCGCTTCGTCCAGCGCGGCGTCGTTCAAAGCGGCGATCTCGGCGCCGCTCAGCGCGCCGTCTTGCGTCTCTATGCCGGCCTGGCGCGCTATGGCGAGCGCCGTCGCCGGATAATCGCCGGTGATCATCACCACATGAATGCCGGCGCGCGCCGCGAGCGCGACCGCTTCTGGAACATCCTCGCGCAGCGGATCGAGAAAGCCGACGAGCCCGTCGAGCGCAAAGGCGCCGGAGCTGGGATCGTCCTCGCGCGGCAATGGCCCGTAATGCGTGGCGACGGCGAGAACGCGCAGGCCATGCGCCGCTATTGTCGCGACCTCGGCTGTCAGAAGGCGTAGCGCATCGGCGTCCAGGCGGCAGAGGCCGGCGATCGCCTCCGGCGCGCCTTTGGCGAAGGAGGCGACGCCTTCGTCGGCCGCGCGCCATGTCTGCACGAAGGCGAGCGTCTCCGGCCGCAGCGGAAAGCTGCGTGTGATCGCCGCGCTCGCGGGCGGATCGCTGGCGAGGAGATGCAGCGCGCGGTCCATCGGATCGGAGGGATCGGCGGCGCTGGCGCGCAAAGCTGCGTCCAGCAAGGGCGCGATCTCGTCCGGCATTGCGTCCTCGCCCGGCCGCCACATGTCCGCGCCGCGCAGGAAAAACGCCGCCTCCATGCGGTTTTGCGTCAGCGTGCCAGTCTTGTCGACGCAGAGCACGTCGGTCGCGCCCAGCGTCTCTATGACGGCGGAGCGGCGCGCCAGCACATTGCGCCGCGCCAGACGATAGGAGCCGAGCGCCAGAAACACCGCCAGCACCATGGGGAATTCTTCCGGCGTCAGCGATATTGCGAGGGTGATTCCCGTCAGTCCCGCCGCGATCCAATCGCCGAAGGCGATTCCATAGGCGAGCGCGACGAGAATGCAGAAGCCTATGCCCAGCGCGCCGAAGATCGCGACGATGCGGCCGGCGCTCTTTTGCAGCGGCGTCTCCTCCGGCACGATCGATTCGAGCGAGCGGCCGATGCGGCCGAGCCGCGTCGCGCGTCCGGTGCGCGTCGCCAGCATCGCCCCCTGGCCGAGCGTCACCAGCGTGCCGGCGAAGAGAAAGGGCGCCTCCTCGCCGGGCTCGGGATCGAGCAGCGGGTCCACCATTGTCGCAGGGGCTTTCCAGACCGGCGCCGATTCGCCGGTGAGCGCCGATTCGTCCACCGAGAGAACGTCGCCGCGCAGCAGCGCGCCATCGGCCGGGGCGCGCTCGCCCTCGCCGACGAGCACAATGTCGCCGGGGACGATCTCGCGCGCCGGAATGCGGCGCTCGCCTTCGGCGCGCAGCACGCGGGCGCTGGGCGCGGCGAGGCTGCGCAGAGCGGCGAGCGCATTCTCGTTGCGCGTCTCCTGCGCCACCACCAGGCCGATGGAGAGAAAGGCGCCGGCGGTGAGCAGCAGGCCTTCGTGAATGTCGCCGAGCGCCAGATAGAGCAGCGCGGCGACGATGAGCAGCGCGAACATGGGCTCGCGCAGCGCGGCGAAGGCGATCAGCAGCCAGGAGCGGCGCGCGGGCTGCTCCAGCTCATTGGCGCCGAAATGCGCGAGGCGCGCCGCCGCCTCGCGCTCGGAGAGCGGCGCGAAATCGCTCGCCGGCCGGGGCTCTGGTCGTGATGCGCGGAGCCCCATGCCGTTCCTTTTGGCTCTAAGTCTCGGGCGTCATCGCGCGCTCACGCCGCCAGAGCGGCGAGCACGCGCGCCCAGGAGCGGGAGCCTTTCTTGAACGAGCTATAGGCGTATTTTTCATTGGGCGAATGAATGCGGTCGTCCTCGAGCGCGAAGCCGATCATCAGCGTGTCCATGCCGAGATCGCGCTTGAAGGCGCCGACGATCGGGATGGAGCCGCCGCAGCCGACGAGCGCCGCCTCCTTGTCCCATTCCTCCTGCAGCGCCCGCCGCGCGCGCGTGAGCGCCTCGGAGCCGAAGGGCAGCTGCAGCGCGCGCGAGGCGCCGTGGGGAACGAATTCCGCGCGCACATCGACCGGCAGCCGCTCGCGCACGAATGCGCGGAACGAGTCCAGCACCTTCTCCGGGTCCTGCGTCCCGACGAGGCGGAAGGAGATTTTCGCGCTCGCCTTGGCCGGCAGCACGGTCTTGGCGCCGGGGCCGGTGTAGCCGCCGATGATTCCATTCACGTCGCAGGTCGGGCGCGACCACACTTGCTCGATGACGCTGCGCCCGCGCTCGCCGGCCGGGCGCGCGACGCCGACGCTCTTCAAAAACGCGGTCTCGTCGAATTCCAGCCCGCGCCATTGCGCGGCGATCTCCTCCGGCAGCTCGGCGACGCCGTCGTAAAAGCCCGGCAGCGTGACGCGTCCCTCGGCGTCATGGAGGTCGGCGACGATCTTGGCCAGCACATGGATCGGATTGACGACCGGTCCGCCGAATATGCCGGAATGCAGATCGCGATCGGAGGCGGTGAGGATCACCTCCTCCTGCGCCAGGCCGCGTAGCATTGTGGTGATGGCGGGCGTCTTGGCGTTCCACATTCCGGTGTCGCAGACGAGCGCCAGCGCCGGCTCGGACAATTCCTCGCGATTGGCGGCGAAGAAATCCGGCAGCGAGGGGGAGCCGGTCTCCTCCTCGCCCTCGAAGAGGAAGGTGATGTGGCAGGGCAGGCCGCCATTGCGCTGAAAGGCGCGGCAGGCCTCGAGGAAGGTCATCAGCTGGCCCTTGTCGTCCGAGGCGCCGCGGGCGACGATCTCCTCGCCCTTGTCGCCTTGCACGAGCCGCGGATCGAAAGGATCGCTGATCCACAGATCGAGCGGGTCCGGCGGCTGCACGTCATAATGGCCATAGAACAGCACATGCGGCGCATCCGGCCGCTTGGCCTTGGCGTGGCCGACGACGATCGGATGCCCGGGCGTGTCGCGCACGCTCGCCTCGAAGCCGAGCTCGCGCAGCTGGCCGGCGAGCCAATCGGCGGCGCGGCGGCATTCGCCGGCGAAGGCGGGATCGGTGGAGACGGATTTGATGCGCAGAAAATCGAAGAGACGATCCGTGGCCGCGGGCAGATCGGCGTCCAAGGATTGGAGAACGGTTTCCGTCGACATGAAAGAGGCTCCGCTACGGGTCGCGCTGCGCGGCGCAGCGCGAGTCGCGATGAAAACTGCAAGCTGGTCCCGAAGCTAGTGCGAATGGAGCGTCATGAAAAGAGCGACGGCTGTTCGGCTGGATTCATCGCTTCTGGAGGCAATGGCTCGGGTTGCAATTCCTGGGATGCGCCAGGAGCGGTCATTCCCCGACACGCTTCGAGACTTGCGTCCCTCGGAGGACCATGCTGGAATTGCCTCATGCTACGTCTAGGTTTTTTGGCATCGAACAATGGCACCGCCATGCGCGCGGTCATTCAAGACATCGCTCTCGGTCGACTTGACGCACAAGCCGTCCTGGTCGTGAGCAACAAGGATTCAGCCCGAGCGATCTCATTTGCCCGAGAAGCCGGCGTTCCGACATGTGTAATACCGACGGTTCGGGACCCCGCAGGCGCAGACCTGCTACTGTGCGAGGCGTTGCTGGGCTCCGGCACGAACCTCGTCATCCTCTCAGGTTACCTGCGGAAGCTCGGGCCTATGACACTTCGAGCATTCGAAAACCGCATCCTGAACACGCACCCAGCGCTTCTGCCAGCCTTCGGAGGAAGCGGAATGTACGGCCGCAAGGTGCATGAAGCCGTGCTCGCATCCGGCGCGCAAGAGACAGGCGCAACGATTCATCTGGTGGATGGCGATTACGATCACGGATCCATTATCGCTCAGGAATGCTTTCCGATACCTGCCGGCATCGAAGCTCAAGGTCTCGAAAGTCTTGTCATGGAGGTCGAGCGCTCGCTGATGCTCGACACCCTTGGACGAATTGCGAGCGGTGCCATTCCGTTGCGATGAGAAAGGTCCGACGGCAAGGTCGCGCCTGAGCCGACTTCGCCCGATACCTCGAAGGCGACTTTCAGCTCGGCTCGCACGGCGCCGACTGTTGCGAAAATCAAAAATTACGCAACATGAACAAAGGCCCGTCGTCGTTTCTCAGGCGTTGGCTCCAATTTGGAGGCAACAGCATTTCTATCCACGCTTGTTGAAAAACCCGCTGATTGGGTTCGAGCGCACCCGGCGGAATATGTGGCGTGTTGCCATCGAACACGACGACGTCCCAAGGTTTCGGGCTTACGGTGTATCCATTCTCATGCGCTAGGCTCAGTAGCTCGGTCTTATAAACGCGGCCATTGTCGATCCTATGTGAATCGAGAATGGACTCCATATTTTCTTTATCTGTCAAATCGATAAAAGTCGCTGCCGCACTGGAGACGCAGAGCAGTCGTAAGCAGATAAAGCGTTCTTTTTCGAGTCGTTCTAATGCAACCCGCATATCAGAGTGCAGATTTGTATCGAGGCCGCTAAAGGTCGATTGACCGATTCCGACCTCTGATGAAATGACGCCGATTCTATTATTGTCGAGGATGGTCGCCCCCCAACGTATAAAACTGCTCGCGGCTCCGCTGACGAATTTTGCAAATGGGCGGATTGGTTCTGCGACGCCGTTTTGCCACCAATCATCGTAAGACTCACGCCGGTCGTTGGAAGCGTAAGAAACCACGGCTTTCCGTTGTTCTTCAGTCAACGAGCCGAGAATACGGGGCGGGACGCCATTCAACGTTAGAAGTGCAATCATGTCTCCGCATAACATGAATTTATCGGTCGCGTCCCTCCGGTGGTGTAGCAGTCGGGAGTCCGAGCGTCCGACTCGATCGGAGCTGTGACGGTGACCGCTTTTCGGATCGCAAGCCGGAATCCGAACCGACCCACCGTTGATCCCCTTTCCGGCGTCGCCCGCACTTCCCAAGCCCTCATGTGCAGCCTAAGTAATGGGCGCGCTCCGTTCGGTGGGGCGGATGACGTCATGAGGAGACTTTCGGATGAATTTTTCCCTCCGCCGGCCGTCTCTGCTGGCCGCTCTCTTCCTCGCGCTCTCCCTCTCGGGCTGCGGCTACAACACGATTCCGACTCAAGAGGAGGAAGCCAAGGCCAAATGGGCCGAGGTGGAGGCGCAATATCAGCGCCGCGCCGATCTCATCCCCAATCTCGTCGCCACCGTGCAGGGCTACGCCAAGCATGAGAAGGACGTGCTCACCGCGGTGACGGAGGCGCGCGCTCACGCCTCGCAGGCCAAGGTCGATGTCTCGCAGCTCACCGATCCCGAAAAACTGAAGCAGTTTCAGGAGGCGCAGGCGCAGCTCTCCGGCGCTCTGGGGCGGCTGCTCGCGGTCAGCGAGGCCTATCCCGATCTGAAATCCAACACCAACTTCCTGGCCTTGCAGTCGCAGCTCGAAGGCACGGAGAACCGCATCAATGTGGCGCGGCGCGATTACATTCAGGCGGCGCGGGAGTTCAACACATCGCTGCGCACCTTCCCGACGCTGCTCTGGGCCAAGACCGTCTTCGCCGGAACCAAGCCGCTCGCCGAATTCACCGCCAACGCCGGCGCGGAGCAGGCGCCGACGGTGAAGTTCTAGAATCGCTTTTTTTAGAAAACGCTCTATGGGAGATCGCCGCTGATGTCGTCGCTTCCTTCGTGGCCTTCGCGTCGCCGCGGCGTCTTCGCCACGATGCGCGGGACACGAAGCCTCGCTCTGCTGGTCTTTCTCCTGCTGCCGGCGCTCGCCTTCGCGGCGCTCGATTTCCCCGCGCTCACCGGCCGCGTCGTCGATGACGCGCATATTATTCCGTCGGCGGCGCAGCAGGAGGTCGAGGCCAAGTCGAAGGCGCTGGAGGAGAAGTCGGGCATTCAGCTCGTCGTCGCCACAGTGCCGTCGCTGCAGGACACGGATATAGAGACTTTCGCCAATGGCCTGTTCCGCTTCTGGAAGCTCGGCGAGGCCAAGGTCAATAATGGCGTGCTGTTCCTCATCGCGCCCAATGAGCGCAAGATGCGCATAGAGGTCGGCTATGGGCTCGAGGGCACGCTCACCGACGCGCTCTCCAAGGTCATCATCGCCACGGCGGTGACGCCCAAGTTCAAGACGGGCGATTTCGGCGCCGGAATCGAGCGCGGCGTCGATGGAATCGTCGAGGTGCTGAGCGGCGATTCCGCCGAATGGGAAAAGCGCGTGAAAGTGCGCGCCGAACATTCGGAGCCGGGCTTCGACGAGATCGTGCCTTTCATCATCTTCCTGCTCTTCATGTTCGTCTTCTTCTCCATGCTGGCCAACGCCCGCGGCGGCGGACGGCGCCTCTATCGCGGCGGACGCGGGCCGATCGTCTATTTCCCGCCCTCGAACGACAGCTGGTCCGGCGGCTCCTCCTGGGGCGGCGGGGGCTCCTCGTCGGGGGGCGGATCTTGGGGCGATGGCGGCGGCGGATTTTCCGGCGGCGGCGGCTCGTCGGGCGGCGGCGGCGCCTCGGGGGATTGGTGATGCCCATTTCGGAAGCGGATCAGACGCGCATAGCTGAGGCGATCGCCGCCGCCGAGCGGCGCACGGCGGGGGAGATCGTCTGCGTCCTGGCGCGCCGCTCCTCCGATTACGCCTATGTGCCGCCGTTGCTGGCGGCGCTCATCGCGCTCATCGCGCCCTGGCCGCTCGTCTTCTTCACCGAGCTCGGCGTGCGGCTCATTCTCGCCATTCAGATACTCGTCTTCATCGGCGCGGCGTTGCTCTTTTCGCTGCCGCCCTTGCGGCTCGCGCTGACGCCGCGCTTCGTCAAGCGCGAGCGCGCCCATCGCGCGGCGATCGAGCAATTTTTCACGCGCGGCGTTTCGGCGACCAGGGAGCGCACGGGCGTGCTGATCTTCGTCTCGCTCGGCGAGCGCTATGCGCGCATCGTCGCGGACGAAGGGATCGCGGCGAAAATACCGGAGGAGGATTGGCGCGCGGCGCTCGATCTTCTGCTCGCGCGCGTGCGCGAGGGGCGCATCGCCGACGGCTTCGTCGATGCGATCGGCGAATGCGCGCGGCTCTTGTCGAAACATGTGCCGCCCGGCGGCCAGGAGGAGCTGCCGGACCGGATCTATGTGATCTGAAAAAATCCCGGAGACGCCGGGGCGCTCCGGGAAGTCGCGCGAGGAGAAGGCTCTCAGCCGATCAGGCGGGTGAGCTGGTGAAGGACGACGATGAAAAAGGCGAGCGCGCCGACGATGCCGGCGACGGCTTTGAAGAGCTCCGCATTGCTGTGCATGACGATTCTCCCTCAGTGCAATTTTTCTTGTGACGATGACGCAGCGCATCGCCGTGGAGAAAACTGCGCCGCGTTTTCATCGCCGACAATTGCGCGCGCATGCGGCAGAATGGCGCGAAGCGCTCGAGCGAATTGAATTTGCGGCGGAAAGCGCGGCGGCTACAAAAAGTCGCGCCCAGCTAATTGCGAGACGGGCGCGCGATAGCCGCAACTCGACTCCGCCGCCGCCGCGTCGTTAATGGAAAAGCAATCTCTGTGGCGGCGATGCGCGGAAGCTATTCCAAGCATTAACCCGTTTACGTTAATATACGTAAGGCGCGAGTCGAGAGCGGCGCGCGTGAGCATTGGTGAGCGGACCGCCCGTGTGAAAGCGTGGCGCCGCCCGGTGGCGTGAGGCAGATGAGCATGGTGTTCCGCGGCAGTTTCGCGCGTGCGTCCGTTCTGGCGTTCGCGGTCGGACTCGGTTCGTCCTCGGGCGCCGCCGCCGAGCCGCGCGCGCCTTTCCGCGCGCTGCTCACCGTCGCGCCGCCGCCGCTGGTGCGGCAGCTCGAGGTCTCCTGGCTGCGCATGGAAGAGCCGCCGTCGGAGATTTTCGCGCCGCCGGAGACATCGGCGCTGCTTCCCGTCGTCAACTCCACCGCGCTCGCCGTGCTGCCAGTCGCCGGCGGCTTCGATGTCGCCGAGGCGCTGCTCGACGCGGAGCAGCGCGCTTTCGCATTCGCGCTCGACTCCTGGGCCGGCGCCGCGCGGGGGATGGAGCAGCGCGCGCGGCGCAAAGCGGTCGCCGCCTTTTATGCGCAGCGCGCCTATAAGCCTTTGTGGCGCGAGGCCGGCGCCTGGCGCACCTCGGCGCCGGCCGCCATAGAGCGGCTGAGCCGCGCGCGCGACGATGGTCTCGATCTGCGCGGTCTCGCCTATCCTTCGGAGACGAAGCTCGGCGGCGATGCGGATGAGCTCGCTTTGTCGGAGGCGGTCGTCGCCTATGCGGCTCAGGCCTCCGGCGGCCGCATCGATCCGCGGCGCCTGTCGCGTCTCATCGGCGCGCATCCCGCTCTGCCGGACGCCGGCGCCGTGCTCGCGACGATCGCCGCCGCAGGATCGCGCGCGGGCGATCTTCTGCAAGACTATAATCCGCCGCATGAGGGCTATCGCGCGCTACGGGGAAAGCTGGTGGAGCTGCGCAGCGCCGGCCTGCCGGAGCTCGACAGGCGCTTCGCCGAGGCCGCGCATTCGATCGCGCATGACGCCGCTCCGGGCCGCGAGGCGCCGAGCGCGCCGCCGCGCCGCTCCAATGCGCAGGTGGAGGCGGAGATCATCGCCAATATGGAGCGCTGGCGCTGGCTGCCGCGCGAGCTCGGCGAGAGCCGCATAGAGGTGAACATCCCCGATTTCGAGCTGGCTCTGGTGCGCGACGGACATGTCGCGCATCGCGCCCGCGTCATCGTGGGCAAGGAGGGCACGCCGACGCCGGTGTTCTCCGACAAGATGCAGTTCATCATCGTCAATCCCTATTGGAACGTGCCGCCGTCGATATTGACGAAGGAGATGCTGCCCAAATTCGGCGGCGACCTCGGCGCCATCGCCGCGCGCGGCTATGAGGTGATCACGCGCAAGGGACAGACTTTCGTGCGGCAGAAGCCGGGCGAATCCAATGCGCTCGGGCGCATCAAATTCATGTTCCCCAATGATTTCTCGGTCTATCTGCACGACACGCCCAATCATGCGCTGTTCGCTTCGGCGCATCGCGCCCTCAGCCATGGCTGCGTGCGCGTCGATCAGCCCTTCCGCCTCGCCGAGGCGGTGCTGGGGCCGGGCAGCGGCTGGCCGGAGGAGCGCGTGCGCAAGCTCATCGGCGGCAATGAGCGCTACATAAATCTTTCGCGGCCGCTGCCGATCCACATCGAATATTTCACCGCTTTCGTGGATGAGGCGGGACGCCTGCAATTGCGCGGCGATCTCTACGGCTATTCCGCCAAGGTGCGGCAGGCGCTCGGGCTCGAGGGGTGACGTCCCATGGATTGCGAGCCTGAAGGCTCGCGGTCCAAAGCGCTGTCCTGGACCGCGAGCCTTCAGGCTCGCTCTTTCCTCGACGTCACAGAGTCGGCGCGTAGCCGAAGGCTTGATTCAAGCGCGACAATGCGACGCCGAGATCGATGGCCGCGCTCGCCCGCGCGCGCTGCGCGTCGAGCTGCAATTGACGCACGCGATAGAGATCGAACGCATTGATCTCGCCGAGCCGGAAGGAGCGCCGCGCGAGATCGAACTGCTCGCTCGCCACGGCGAGGCGCTTGGCCGAGAGGCCGTCGGCGCGTCGCGCCGCGGCGACGGCGGCGCGTGCGGCGTTGATCTCCGCCGCGACCAGCCTTTGCGCGCGTGCGAATTCGGCGTTGGCGCGATCCATCTCCGCCTGCGCCTCGGCGATGCGCGGAATATTGCGGCCGGGCGTCGGCAGCGGAATGCGAAAGCGCACGCCGACCGTATTATTGTTGGAGCGGATCGGATCCTCTTTGGCCGGCTCGGTGCCTTGCTCATTGCGGCCGAAGACGGCGATCTCGGGATTGTCGATGAAGCCGGTCTCGATGAGCCGCATCTGCGCCTGCGCCTTCCCTACGGCGGCGAGCGGCGCGCGCAGCGCCGGATGCTCCTCCGGCGGGCGCGCCGGCAATGGCGCCTCCAGCGTTCCATCCGGCGTCCCGCCGCCGGTCAGCACCTCATAGGCGGCGCGCGCGGCCTTGGCGGCGGCGTCGGTCTGCGCCACTTCCGTCTCCGCGGCGAGCGTCTCATTGCGCGCGAGCAATTCGTCCTGCGCGGCGTTCTCGCCCAGCTCGACGCGCCGCTTCATGTCATTGCCGATATCGCGCGCGGTCGCCAGACGATCGCGCGCGACGGCCGCGTCCTTCGCCGTGCGCTGCGCCGTCCACCAGGCGTCGCGCAGCAGCGCCGCGACATCGAGCCGGCGCAGCGCCAGACGCTCGTCGATCTCGACGACGCCAGCGGTGACATTGAGCTCATAAGCCTCGCGCTCGCCGGGCAGCCAGATCGGCATGCCGATCTCGAGCTCGGATTCGCGATAGCCCTGCACATTGCCTTTGACGCGCTCCTGCCGCGAGCCGCCGAAAAAGGGCGAGCCGGGCGTGAAGGAATTGGCCTGCGCATAGCGTGCGGACACGGCGCGGCGCTGCGCCTCCAGCGCGGCGCTCTGCGCGTCTATGCCGATCGCCTGATCGAGATGGCGCGTGAGCACGAGGCCGAAGGGCTTGCCCGGCGCTTTCGGCTTTGCTTTGGGCTTCGCCTCTATCCCCGGCGGCAGCGGCGAGACGGTGAGCTTGGGCTTCGTCTGCGCGGCCGCGCTCGCGGCGAGGACAAGGACGAGCGTGGTCGAGAGGAGCGGAGAAACGCAGCGCATAGGTCTCATCGGCGCTGAATCCGCCAGCGGGAATCCGGCGCCGTGGTGACGGCGGGCTGCGTCGCGGCGCGCTTGCGCAGCAGACGCTTGAAATCGAAGCGATCGTAGAGAATGGGCAAGAGCAGCAGCGTGAGAGCGGTGGCGGTGACGAGGCCGCCGATGACGACGATGGCGAGCGGCCGTTGGATTTCCGCGCCCGGACCCTTGGCGAAGAGGAAGGGCGCGAGGCCGAGCGCGGCGATGGTCGCGGTGAGCAGCACGGGACGCATGCGGCGCCGGGCGCCTTCGCGCACCGCGTCATGCACGGCGCGGCCCTCGGCGACCAGCTTGTTGATATAGGAGATCAGCACCACGCCATTGAGCACGGCGATGCCGATGAGCGCGATGAAGCCGACGGACGCCGGCACGGAGAGGAACTCGCCGGAGAGCCAAAGCCCGATGACGCCGCCGATCGCCGCGAAAGGCACGTTGCAGAAGACCAGCGCCGCCTGCGACATGGAGCCGAAGGTGAGATAGAGCAGCAGGAAAATGAGCCCCAGCGCCAGCGGCACGACGATGGCGAGCCGCGCCGAGGCGCGCTGCTGGTTCTCGAACTGCCCGCCCCACACCAGCTCATAGCCCGGCGGCGCATGCACCTCTTTGGCGACGGCGGCCTTGGCCTCGTCGACGAAGCCGACGAGATCGCGCCCCGTGACATTGGAGAGCACGGTGGCGTAGCGCCGCGCCTCCTCGCGAATGACCTGTATAGGGCCGTTCTCTGCGCGTATGTCGGCGAGCTGCGACAATTCCACCACCTTGCCGTCGCCGGAGACCACCGGCACGCGCGCGAAATCCACCGGCGAGCGGCGCGACACCGGATCGCCGCGAATGACGAGCGGCGTGCGGACCGGACCTTCGAGCACGAGGCCGACCTGCGTGCCGTCCACCCATACGCGCAATCCGTCCTGAATATCGCTGGCGTTGAGGCCGAGGCGGCCGGCGGCCAGGCGATCGATGCGCGCGGTGAGATAGCGCATGCCGTCGTTCTGCAGCGCGAAGACGTCGCGCGAGCCCTCGATCTTGCGCAATGTTCCGGCGATCTCGCGCGCGAGGCGGTTCAGCTCGTCTATGTCGTCGCCGAAGACCTTCACCACCACATCGCCGCGCGCGCCGATGATCATCTCCTGCACGCGCATGTCGATCGGCTGCGAGAATGAGTAGGAAATGCCGGGGAAAGTGTCGAGCACCTTGCGCATCTCGCCGAGCAGCCAGGCGACGTTCGGCTCGCGCCATTTGTCCATGGGCGCGAGCGTCAGGAACATGTCGGTCTCGTTGAGGCCGACGGGATCGATGCCGAGCTCGTCCGCGCCGGCGCGCGCCATCACGCCCTTTATCTCCGGCACGCGCGCCATCAGCGCGCGCTCGATGCGCATGTCGGTCTCGGCGGTCATGTCGACGCTGATGGTCGGATGCTTGCGCACGGTGATGACCGGCGTGCCTTCGTCCATCACCGGCATGAAGGTCTGGCCGATATGGTTGGAGGCGAGCAGCGCCAGAGCGAGGCCGACAGTCACGGCCGCGCCGACGACCATGGGCCGGCGCAGCGCACGCTCCAGCAGCGGATCGTAGAAGGCGGAGATTTTGCGCACCAGCCAGGGCTCGTCGCTGCCGCCGGCGCGCAACAGAGAGGCGGCCAGCGCCGGCACCACGGTGAGCGAGAGAATGAGCGCCGAGCCCATGGCGAAGGCGATGGTGAGCGCGACCGGCGCGAACAGCCGCCCCTCGAGCCCCTCGAGCGAGAGCAGCGGAAGAAAGACGGTGATGATGATGACCGCGCCGGAGACGAGCGGGCCGGCGACCTCGCGCGTCGACTCATAGGTGATGCGTAAGCGGTCCTGCAGATCGGCTTTTTCCATGCCGGCGAGGCGATGCTCGACATTCTCGACGACGACGACGGCGCAATCGACCAATATGCCGATCGCGATGGCGAGGCCGCCGAGCGACATGATGTTCGCCGAGAGCCCGTAGAGCCGCATGATGGCGAAGGTGGAGAGCGCGGCGAGCGGCAGGATCAGCGAGACGACGACGGCCGCGCGCAGATTGCCGAGGAAGAGGAAGAGCAGAATGACGACGAGGACGATGGCCTCGATCAGCACTTTCTGCACTGTCCACACGGCTTTGGAGATGAGCTCGCTGCGGTCGTAGAAGATATCGACCTTCACGCCTTCCGGCAGGCGCGGCTTCAGCTCCTCGAGCTTGGCCTTGACGCCGGAGACGACGGTGCTGGCGTCGGCGCCGCGCAGGCCCAGCACCAGCGCCCATACGGCCTCGTCCTCGCCATTGCGCGTGGTGACGCCATTGCGGGCCAGCGCGCCATTGCGTACATCCGCGACGTCGCCGACGCGCACGATTCCGGTTGGCCGCGCGGCGACGACGACCGAGCGTATGTCGTCGAGCGTGCGCAGCCGTCCCTCGGCGCGCACCAGCAGAGCCTCCTCGCCGTCGCGCACGCGACCGGCGCCGTCATTGCGGTTGTTCTCCGCGAGCGCGTCCTTCAGCATTTTCACCGTGATGCCGCGCGCCGCCATGGCGGAGGGCGAGGGCGCGACCTCGAAAGTGCGCACGAAGCCGCCGAGAACATTGACGTCGGCGACGCCGGGCAGGCCGCGCAATGCGGGACGTATGGTCCAATCGACGAGGCTGCGCTGCTCTGTCGGGGTGAGGCCGCCGCCGACGAGGGTGAACATCAGCATTTCGGCGAGCGGCGTCACAATGGGCGCGAGGCCGCCCGACGCGCCGGCCGGCAGCTGATCGGCGACCGAGGCGAGGCGCTCGTTCACTTGCGTGCGCGCCCAGAAAATATCCGTGCCTTCGCTGAACTCGAAAGTGAGCAGCGCCACGGAATAGCGCGTCGTCGAGCGCATGCGCACGAGATTGGGAATGCCGCGCGCGGCGATCTCGATGGGCGCGGTGACTCGGTTCTCCAGCTCCTCAGGCGTCAGTCCCGGCGCGCGCATGGAGACGAGCACCTGAACCGGCGCGACATCGGGAAAAGCGTCGATCGGCAGCTTGGAATAGGCGTGCGCGCCCCAGGCGGCGAGAGCGATCGCCGCGAGAAAGACCAGAAGCCGCTGGCCCAGCGCCGCTTTGATGAGTTTATCGAGCATGTCGCCTTTCGCTCACTTAGCGCTCGGGTCTTTCGCCGCAAGCTCGGCGAGCAGCGTCAGCATGCCCCGCGTCGCCACCTGATCGGCGACGGCGAGCGGTCCTTGGATCGACGCATATTGCGGCGTCTCCGAGACGAGGTTGACCGGCACGGCGCGGAAACCATCGGCGGCGCGTAGAAACACCCAGTCCTTGTCGCGATGATGCACGACGGCGTCGGCCGGCACGCGCCAGAGCGTCCCACCCGTTCCTTTGATGCGCAGAATGGCCTGCACCGCCTGTCCGGGTCGAATCGGGGATTTGCCGGGCGAGAATTCCGCGACGGCGGTGATGGATTGCGTCGCCGGATCGGCGGTGCGGCCGATGCGGATCAGCCTTCCCTCGACGCCGAGCGTCGGCAGCACGACCTTATCCGTGCGGTCGAGCCCGGCGGCGCGGCCGATGGGAATTTGCAGATTGACCCATATCGGATCGAGCCGCGCGATGGTGACGAGCGGCGCCGAGGCCATCACGCGATCGCCCACCGTCGCATGGCGGGCGAGAATGACGCCGGCCATGGGCGCGCGCACGGTGAGCGCCGCGCCCATCTTGCGCTCCTTGCGCAGCGATTCGATCGCCTGCTCGCTCATTCCGTCCAGCGCCAGCAATTGGCCGCGCTCGTCCTGGAGAGAGCGCGCCTGCGCGGCTTCCGCGCGCGTCACCAGAAGGCGGCGCTCGGCGATGATGCGCTCCTTGTACAGCTGCTCGTCGCGGCGCAGCTTCTCATTGGCCAGAGCGGCGTCGGCGGCGGCCTGCAGAAAGGCGCGCTGCGCCTCGATCAGCTCGGAGGATTTGAGGGTCGCGATCGGATCGCCGGCTTTCACCTCCTCGTCCGGCGAGACCAGCAGAGTCTCGACGAGGCCGGCGGCGGGGGCGGCCACCATGCGCAATTGCTGCGGCGGAACCGTCACCGTTCCAGGAACGACGAGCTCGTCCGAGCCGGAGCTTTTCTCCACCGGCTTCGTCTCTATGCCCGCGGCTTGAATGTCCTGCTCGTGCAGCGGAATGGAGACGTCCTCGGCGGCGCGGGCCACGCTCGCGAGAAGCGCGCCGGCCAGTCCGACGATGACGGCAAGATGCTGAAACTTTTGTATGTTCATTCCGCCTGGAACCGGTCTTTGCGTCTACGCGCAATTTCGCTTATCGAAGCTGACGAAAAGCTGACGAGCTCGAACTCGACGCTGACGCGACGACCAAATTCGAGCGGAGCATAGCACCGCAGCCCTTGCCCATGCGAATATTGCTGGTGGAAGACGACGAGCGCATTTCCCGCGACGTAGCGAAGGCGCTGCGAGCGGCGGGCTATGTCGTGGACATTGTCGCCAATGGCGAAGAAGCTTGGTTTCTCGGCGATACGGAGAATTTCGCCGCCGTCATTCTCGATCTCGGCCTGCCCGGGCTCGACGGGCTCGCCGTGCTGGAGCGCTGGCGCGAGCAGGGCCGCCGCATGCCGGTCTTGGCCTTGAGCGCGCGCGGCTCCTGGAGCGAGCGCGTCGCCGGCATAGACGCGGGCGCCGACGATTATCTGCCCAAGCCGTTCCAGCCCGAGGAATTGCTGGCGCGGCTGCGCTCCGTCATACGCCGCTCGGCCGGCCACGCCTCCTCGGTAACGCGCAATGGCGCGCTTTCGCTCGACGAGCGCAGCATGACCATCAAGGTCGACGACAATACGGTCGAGCTCACGGCGATCGAATATCGTCTCGTCGCTTATCTTCTGCATCGGCGCGGGCAGGTGGTTCCGCAATCGGATCTCGCCGAGCATGTCTATGGCCATGACCAGCAGAGCTCCAACGCCGTGGAAGTGCTGATCGGCCGCGTGCGCAAGAAGCTCGGCGCGCAGGCGATCGAGACCAAGCGCGGCTTCGGCTATTCTATGCCCGATCTCGACCGATGAGAACGCGCTCGCTGCGCCTGCGGCTGTTTCTCTTCGGAGCCGCCGCCATCGCCGGCGCGCTGGCGCTCGTCGGCTTCGTGCTCGTGCTGCTGTTCGAGCATCATGTCGAGCGCACGATGGACGACGACATAGAGACCTATGTGCGCCAGCTCGTCTCTGATCTCGCGGTGGATTCCGATGGACGGCTGCGCGTCATCACTGCGACGCCGGACCCGCGTTTCGCGCGGTTTCGCTCGGGCTTCTATTGGCAGGTGGCGAGCGACGACGGAAGCGATGTCGAGCGTTCCGCCTCGCTCGGCGACGAGGCGCTGGAATTCTCCGGCCGCTGCGAGAGCGGCGAGCGCATCGTCTATCATCGCCTGCGCGGGCCTTGGGGCAATGCGCTGCTCGGCGGCGAGCGCTGCGTCGCGCTCGGCGGAGCGGCGCCGTCGCGCCTGCGCGTGCTGGTGGCGCTCGATCTCGCCGGCGTCGCCCGCGCGCGAGACGCCTTTGCGGCCGAGCTTTTCGCCGCGCTCTTTCTCATCGCCATCGGCCTCGCTTTCGCCACCTGGATTCAGGTCGGGCTCGGCCTCGCGCCGCTCGCCGGCCTCGGCGTGGCGGTGGGCGAGATCGCCAAGGGCCGTCGTCGCCGGCTCGATTCGCCGGCGCCGCCGGAGGTGCTGCCGCTCATCGACGAGGTGAACGGATTGCTCGACGAGCGCGACAAGGAGATCGAGCGCGCGCGCAATCGCGCCTCCGATCTCGCCCATGGCTTGAAGACGCCGCTCACCGCCCTCGCCGCCGACGCCCGCCTCTTGCGGGAGAAGGGAGAGACAGAGATCGCGCGCTCGCTCGATCGCATCGGCGACGCCATGCATCGCCATGTCGCGCGCGAGCTGGCGCGGGCGCGCAGCCGCGGCGTCGCGCGCGGCGGCGCGCCGACGCCGGTCGCCGAAGTGGTGGACGCTTTGGCGCGCACGCTCGTCTCGGCGGGGACGGAGGCGCGTTTCGACATGCGCATCGCGCCGCGAGCGCGCATCGCCGTCGATCGCGTCGATCTGATGGAGATACTCGGCAATCTGATGGAGAACGCCGCCCGCCACGCGCGCGCGCGCATCTGCGTCTCTTTCGGCGGCGGCGTTTTTATCGTCGAGGATGACGGGCCGGGCCTGCCGGAGGGCAGCGAGGCGCTGATCCGTCGCCGCGGCGGCCGTCTCGACGAGACCGGCGGCGCCGGCCTCGGCCTCGCCATCGTGCAGGATGTTCTCGACGCCTATGGCGCCGACATGCGCTTCTCGCGCTCGGCGCTCGGCGGGCTGCGCGTGGAGGTGGATTTGTCCGGCGCCGCCGAATTTCCCGCGGCGGGCTGAGCGCGGCTCAGCCGAATTTCAATCCCGAATCGATCGTCAGCCCGACGCCGACGCTGGCGAACTTATCGCCGCGCACGATCTTCGCCTGCGGCGTATGCACGAGGCAGGCGCGCTCGATCGCCGGAATGAAAGTGCTGCCGCCGGTGAAGAACACCGTATCGACTTGCGCCGCCTTCACGCCCGCCGCCTTCAGGCAGCGCGCGACGCAATCGGAGAGCTTGCGGCATTCATTGGCGATCGTCTCCTCGAACAGCGCGCGCGACGTCTCGATCAGCAGCGCCTCGTCCAGATAGGCGAGATCGATCATCGCCGTCGCGGATTCGGAGAGCGTGATCTTCGCCTCTTCCACATCGCCGGCGACGCGATGGCCGGCGCGATCGTCGATCGCCTTGATGAAACGCTCGACCTTCTCCGGCTCGCCGGCGATGGCGCGCAGCTGCTTCAATTCCTCGAGGCTCTTGTTGTTGTAGAGGAAGGCGATGCGATGCCATTGCGCGAGATCGTGGAAATAGCCATTGGGCAGATCGAGCTCGGGGCGTTTCCTCTGCCGTGTCTGATAGCCGAACAAGGGCATGACCTGCTTGAGGCTCAGCCGATAGTCGAGATCGGTGCCGCCGACATGGACGCCGGAATTGGCGAGAATATCGTCTTTGCGGTCGATCTTGCGCCGGTTCTTCGGCGAGACCTTCACAATGGAGAAATCGGAGGTGCCGCCGCCGATGTCGGCGATCAGCGCGATCTCCTCCCGCTCGATGCGCCGCTCGTAATCGAGCGCGGCGGCGATGGGCTCATATTGGAAGAGCACCTCTTTGAAGCCCTGCGCGCGGGCGGCGGCGGCGAGCTGCTCCTGCGCGGTGCGATCGGCGGCCTCATTGTCGTCGACGAAGAAGACCGGGCGGCCGAGCACGGCGTTGTCGATCGGCGCTCCGGCGCTCAGCTCGGTCTTGTCCTTCAAATGGCGCAGAAAGCTGCCCAATATCGCCGTGAAGGCGACGCGCTTGCCGCCGGCGGCGGTGGTCTCGTGAATGAGCGAGCCGCCGAGAATGCTCTTGATGGCGCGAAACAGCCGGCCATTCTCGCGGTCGATATAGAGCGAGATGGCGGCGCGGCCGAAGCCGAGCTTGCCGCCATAGGCGGGGTAGAAAATCGCGCTCGGCAGCGAGACGCTGTCGCCCTCGAGCGGAACGAGCCTCGGCTCGCCCTCGGCCATATAGCCGACGGAGGAGTTGGAGGTTCCGAAATCGATCCCGCAAGCGAGGCTCACGCGATTGTCTCCTTGCTGTTCGCCGCGCGAGCGCAGAGCGAAAAACGCGCCGCCGCGCCGACGAGCGTCGGCCGGATGACGGAGCGTATGGGGGTTGTCGGCTTTGGGGCGCGGCCGCGGGGAGGGCGGCCGTCCAAATCTGGCGCGAAACTGCAATTTTTCGCGCGGATTTGCAAATGGGCGGCGTATCTCCGGCGACTGGGAATTCGGGTCGGCGAGCCGATCTGTTTCCGGCGTCATGGCCGTAAGCGCGTGCGGTCGCTTCAGAATTGTCGACCCGGCGGCCGTACGTCGGCGTCGTCAACGGGCCTCGCGAGCTTTCTCCAACATGAATTGCGCCGGCGCGCGGACTCGGGCGCTGCTGTCGGCTGCAAAAATCTCGGCCAATTCGAGCGCATTCGGTAACGTGTCGCGATGCGCGAGCAAGGCATAAGCCGCGACCCGGCGCACTCGACAGCATTTGTCGGCGGCCGCCCGCTCGATGAGAACGCCGAGGGGAACCGACCGGGCGATTTCCCTGCTCTCTGTCAGGCGGATGCGGCGGCAAAGGCCGTAGCGTTTGTCGATCCATTCCAAGCCCCAGCCGACCGGCCAAATGGCGCGGCCTTCGCAGAGCGTCGCCAGGGCGGTAGCGCGCACATCGGGTAGAAAGGCGTTCTTCGCCAGTTCGAGCAGCCTGTGGTCGAGCGCGGTTCGGCGCAACGCCTGCCGCAAGACTGGGGCGGTCGCGCCCTCGCGGGCGACGAGCAAACGGTCGGCGATGCGCTCGGAGACATCGTCCCGAGTGAGGGCTGCATAGAGCGGCGATTCTTCGCCGCTCCATCGGGTCCAATTCGCGATGCGGGGAAGCAGAACAAAAGCCGCCTCGGCCAGGGCGTCCGGGTCGGTCGCTGGCAAAATTCGTGCAGCGCAGTCGCGCGCAGATAGACGCACAGGCGCGGCCCAGTCATTCAGCCGCAAGGCGAGCGCGGCGATGAAGAAAGCGCCCGGCGGCGGCTCGTCGATCCGATCCAGGGCCGCCTGCCGTACGCGGCCGTTCGGGTGGTAGAGAAAGAGGAATCGGAGATCGCGAATCTTCTCGAGCATTTCGAGATGGCGTTCGGCCTGCGGCCCGTAGTTCCAAGCCGCCGCTCGATAGGCCCAGGCCAAATCGGTCCCGAGCGCCAATCGGCAGGGGAGGCCGCTCAGCGCCTCGCGAGCGGTGACGCAGGCGGCGGTCGTCGACGCCATGTCGTAACGCCGAGAGGGATCGAAGCAGGAGAAGAGGCCCTCGACCACGGAGAAAATCTTCTGGCGGTCCAACTCTTGATCCATAGACCGCCTCTCGGAAATGTTTCCGCCTACGCCCTCACTGCTTCTTCAGCACGCAGCCTTCATTGCAGGTGTCGCGGAAAATGCCGACCTCGTGGATCGCCGGCAGGGAGGGCTCGAGGTCGTTCCATATATAGACGCACAAATTCTCGAGCGTCGGCTTGCCGAGGCCTTCCAGCTCGTTGAGGAAGGAATGGTCCAGCCGCTCGCGCAGCTGCTGCAGCCGCGCGCCCAGCTTGCCGAGGTCCATGACCCATTCCTCGCCGTCCTGGCGCGGGCCGCGCAAAGTCACCCGCACGCGGAAGGAATGCCCGTGCAGATTGCGGTATTTGCCGCCGGTCGGGTGATCCGGGTCGTAGAGGGCGTGCGCCGCCTCGAAGCAGAACTCCCGATAGACTTCGAACAGAACCGTCATTTCACCCCGATGGCCTTATGCGTCTGATGCGAGAACCGCCAGCGCGGATGCGCGAGGCAATAGTCGATCGCCGCCTTCGTATTGCGCAAACTCTCCGGCCCGTCCATGGGCTGGAGCAGGAAATGGTCGAAGGCGAGCCCCTCGAACAGTTCCGGCTCGGCGCCTTTTTGCGGATAGACGAGCTTGAGCTCGTCGCCCCTGGTCTGGACCAGCGGCGCGCCCGCCTTGGGGCTCACGCAGATCCAGTCGACCGCAGGCGGGACGGGAAGCGTCCCATTGGTCTCGACCGCGATCTCGAAACCCTCGGCGTGGAGCGCGTCGAGAAGCGCGGCGTCGATTTGCAACAGAGGCTCGCCGCCGGTCAAGACGACGAAACGCCGCTCGCGGCCTTCCCCCCAGAGCCGCGCCAGATGGGCGGCGAGAGCCTCGGCGCCCGAGAATTTGCCGCCATTCTCGCCGTCGACGCCGACGAAATCCGTGTCGCAGAAGCGGCAGTCGGCGGCGCTCCGGTCGGCCTCGCGGCCGCTCCACAGATTGCAGCCGGCGAAACGGCAGAAGACGGCGGCCCGCCCGGAATGGCGGCCCTCCCCCTGCAGCGTCTTGAAGGCTTCCTTGACCGCATAGGCCATGGTTTTTTGGTCCCGTGGAGCGATCGGGACTGATTAGGGCCTCGCGCGGCGGGGGTCCAGCGGGGACGCGCGTTTACCCGTTTTTCGGCCGCTCATAGCGGTCTATGCCCGGCTCGGGGGCGCGTGGGCGCGGGTCGAGGCTGCGGATATAGGAGACGATATCGTCGATCTCGCGCCGCGAGAGATGCATGTCCGGCATTTTGGGATGCGGATCGACGAGGAAATTGGCCAGGGCCTTGGCGTCCGTGCGGCGCTGGGCGACGTCGGCGAAGGAGGGGGCGTCGGCGTTGGCGGTCTTCTGGGCGCTCGTCACCACATGGCAGGCGGAGCACCAGCGCTCGGCGATGCGCTTCCCTTGGCCGGCGTCGCCGGCGGCGGCCGGCGCGCAAAAGGCCGTGAGCAGGGCCAGCGACGGAAAGAGGTGGCGCGAGAGTTTCATGCGGGGCTCCTCCGGCTCGTCGCGAGAGCGGGCGCGTCGCCCGACTCGCAGAAGAGACATGAGACCACGAATCCGCGCCGCCGAGAATCGCGGGTCGCGCCGAGGGGCCGCGACCAGACAGCGCAGGCGCGGGCGCCGATCAGGCCGCCTCCGCCTCGGCTTTTTCGGCCGGCCGCAGCGTCACTCTCGCGATGAGGCCATGCGGCTCGCGGTCCAGCAGGCGCAGCGAGCCGCCGGCCTCCTCGAGGAGGGCGCGCACGATGGAGAGGCCGAGGCCGAAGCCGGCGTGCTCGTTGAGATTGCGTCCCGGCCGGCCGCGCACGAAAGGCTCGACGACCTCGGCCTTTTCCGCGTCGGGAATGCCGGGGCCGTCGTCGGCGACGTCGATCTGGACGCTCTCCTCGGCTCCGCGCGCCACCGATATGACCACGCGGCGCCCATGGGTGACGGCGTTCTCGACCAGATTGGCGAAGACGCGCTGCAGATCGACGAGCGAGCCGATCACCATGCGCCGCCCGTCGCCCTCATAGGCGACGTCATGGCCGAGATCGGCGAATTGATCGGCCACCGTCTGCAGCACGCTGTCGAGATCGACGATCTCCTGCGTGTGGCGGTAGCGCTCCTCGCGCAGGAAAAGCAGATTCTTGTAGAGCATCGAATCCATGAGCTCGACGTCGTGCAGCATTTTGGCGCGCAAGGCCTCGTCGTCGATGAATTCGGCCCGCAGCCGCATGCGCGTGATGATGGTGCGCAGATCATGGCTGATCGCCGCCAGCACGCGCGAGCGCGCCGCGATCATTGAATAGATGCGCGCCTGCATGCGATTGAGCGAGCGCGTGAGGTCGCGCACCTCCTGCGGGCCTTTTTCCACCAGCAGCGCGCTCTCGCAGGACTCGCTCGGGAATTTCTCCGCCCTGTGGGCGAGCTCGACGAGCGGCGCGACGACCGCGCTCGACGTCCACAGCGTCAAAATGGCGGCGCAGATGAGGAAGAAGAATGCAGAGGCGAGCCAGATGCCCAACAGATGCGGCAGATCGGGCGTAGGCGCCGGGCAGCCCTGTGGCTGCGGGGGCGCGGGGCCTCCCGGCGCGCCGAAAAAATCATCCGGCGGCGGGCCGCGCGGGCCGTCCTCGCCGAACGCGTCCCGTCGCGGTTCGCGCGAGATCGGAGTGAGCGTCAGATAGCCGCCCTTGCGCAGCGCAATGGCGAGACGACGGCCATCGGGCGCTATGCCGAAGACCTCCGCATCGGGCCATAGCCGCCCGCGCACCGAGATCGGCGAAGGCTCGCTGCGGCCGGCTTGCGCCGCGGGCGGACGCTCGGCGGAGACGCTCGGCCGAATTCCATGGGTGAGGTCGTCGAAAACGACGACGAGCCTCTCGCGATCGGCGAGGGAGGCGAGATCGAAGGCCCAGGCGAGAGCGGAGGCCGTCTCGGTGGAAGCGGCGCGCGCGCGCGGCGGCCGTTCCTCGCGAGCGCCGCCGCGCTCATAGTGGAAGACATGTACGGCGATCGTCACGCAGAGGTGGAACAGCACGATCGAGGCGAGCACCAGAATGGCGATCTGCCCGGCGAGATGATCGGGCCGCAGCGCGCGCCAGAAACGCCTCACGCGCGCACCACCTGCGGCGTGAACAAATAGCCCTCCGAGCGGATGGTCTGAATATAGCGCGGGTTCTTGGGGTCGCCCTCCATCTTCTGGCGCAGCCGGCTGATGAGCACGTCTATGCTGCGCTGGAAGGGGCCGGCGGTCGGGCCATGGGTGAGATCGATGAGCTGGTCGCGCGTCAGCACGCGATTGGGCCGCTCGCACAGCGCGTAGAGAAGATCGAACTCCGCGCTGGTGAGCGCCACCTTGGTGCCGGCGGGCGTCGTCACCTGATGCGCCATTATGTCCACGCGCCAGCCTTCGAACAGATAATAGCGCGAGCTCGTCTCGTCGCGGCTGGCGAAGGCGGCGCGGGCGCGGCGCAGCACCGAGCGGATGCGGGCGAGCAATTCGCGCGGATTGAAGGGCTTCACCAGATAATCGTCGGCGCCCATCTCGAGCCCGAGAATGCGGTCGACGTCCTCGCCCTGCGCGGTGACGATGACGATGGGCAGATTGCGGTCGGCGCGCAGCCGGCGGCAGATGGAGAGGCCGTTCTCGCCCGGCAGATTGAGATCGAGGATCACGAGGTCGAACTCGCGCTTGGCGAGCGCCGCGTCCATTGTCGCGCCATCGGCGACGACGGAGACGTCGATCTGATGGGTCTGCAGATAGCGAGAGATCAATTCGCCGATTTCGGAGTCGTCCTCGACCAGGAGGATCGCGTCTGTCTTCGTCACTCGAGCGCACCTGAGGGAATCGTGGGCGGCGGCCTGGCCGTCGCGTCGGTTCGAGGTCTATCCCGCCAATATGTCTCGATCGTTTCCGGGTCGGAATTAGGGCGGGCGCGACCAAGGCGTTTTTCCGCCATTTTTTGGACGAGCCGTCCGCGCTCGCGAGGCGGCGCGCGGCGCGGCGGACAAACGGCGGAAACGCGGGGGCGTTCGCGGCGGTTCGATGCGCGGATTTGCGTCCGCGCCGGCGCCGGCCCATAGTCGCCCGAGACATGTCGCGAGAGACATATCACGAGAAACTTGGCGCGAGAGGCGAGGGCGGATTGGCGGACGCGCGCGAGGAAACGCTCGAGGAGGAGAGCCTCGCCGAGGCCGCCCGCCGGCTGAAGGCGATCATCGTCGGCTCGCTGGGCAATCTCGTCGAATGGTATGATTTCTACGTCTATTCGGCGTTCTCGCTCTATTTCGCCAATACCTTCTTTCCGGGCGAGGATCCGGTCGCGCAAATGCTGTCCAGCGCCGGCGTCTTCGCGCTCGGCTTCTTCATGCGGCCGATCGGCGGCGCGCTGTTCGGCGAGATCGGCGATCGTTTCGGGCGTCGGCGCGCGCTGACGCTGTCCGTTCTCTTGATGTGCCTCGGCTCGCTCATCGTCGCCGCCGCGCCCGGCTATGCCACGATAGGCGAGGCGGCGCCGGCGCTGCTCCTCTTCGCGCGCCTGCTGCAAGGCCTCAGCCTCGGCGGCGAATATGGCTCCTCCGCCGCCTATCTCTGCGAGATGGCGTCCTCGCGCCGGCGCGGATTCTATTCCAGCTTTCAATATGTCACGCTCATCGGCGGTCAGCTGACGGCGCTTTTGGTGCTGCTCGTGCTGCAAAATCTCGTCTTCACGCCGGAGGAATTGCGCGCCTATGGCTGGCGCGTCCCCTTCGCCATAGGCGCCGCGCTGGCGCTGTTCGCGCTCGTCATGCGGCGCGATCTCGAGGAGACGCAGGCCTTCGCTTCCGAGGCGTCGCCGCGGCGGCGCAGCTCCTTGCGCGCGCTCCTATCCTATCCGCGCGAGGCGGCGACGGTGGTGGGGCTGACCATGGGCGGCACGCTCGCCTTCTATGTCTACACTACCTACATTCAGAAATTCCTGAAGCTTTCCGCCGGGCTGAGCGATGCGCAGACGACATGGATCAGCGCCGGCTCGCTCGTCTTCGCCATGGCGCTGCAGCCGGCCTATGGCGCTCTGTCCGATCGCGTGGGACGGCGTCCGCTGCTCATCGGCTTCGGCGTGCTCGGGACGCTCTTCACCGCGCCGCTGATGACGGCGATCCAGACCGCGCGCGGTCCCTGGACGGCCTTCGCGCTGGTGCTGACGGGCTGGCTCATCGTCGGCGCCTATACGTCGATCAATGCGCTGGTGAAGGCGGAGCTGTTCCCGGCGTCGGTGCGCGTGACCGGCGTCGCCGTGCCTTACGCCGTCGCCGTATCCTTCTTCGGCGGCACGGCCGAATATGTCGCGCTCTGGTTCAAGAGCGCGGGGCGCGAGAGCTGGTTCTATTATTATGTCAGCGCGGCGATCTTCTGCTCGCTGATCGTCTATGCGCGCATGCCGGAAACGCGCGCCGCCTCGCGTATCGACGCCGATGTCGAGCGAGCCTGAAGGCTCGCGGTCCTGAGAGCGTTTTGGACCGCGAGCCTTCAGGCTCGCATCGCGCATCGATCGCCCAAAAGCATATCAGGCGGCGGCGCCGCCGGCGAGCCGCGGCGCGAAGGGCGAGGCGCCCGCCGGCAGGGCGAGGCCCGCCGCCTCGCGAATGGCCTGCACCGGCGTGCGCGAGAAGGATTCGACGCAGAGCGCGATCTTCGATGTCGAGGCGCCGGCGAGCAGCGAGGCGAGGCCGGCGCGATCGAGCGGCGCCTCGTCCCAATAGGCGACGGCGAGGCTCTGCGGCACGATCTCATGCGCCGCCATCAGCCGCGGCGAATGGCGCACGAACTGCCCATAGAGCAGATATTCGGAGAAGGCGCGCGTCCGGCACAGCGCCAGGAACCAGTCGACCCCGGTGGCGTCCTCTATCGCCCGCGTCATGGCGCGCACGGCGTCCTTGTCCCAGACGATGAGATTGCCGATGTGATCGTCCGCCGGAAAGCTGCTCGGCGGCAGGCCGAGCAAGCGGTCGCCATTGGCGATCCATTTGGCGTGCAGCGGCGCGTCGGCGGCGATTGCGCCATGCGCGATATAGAGCGGCGAGCGCGCGCCGCCGGCATAGGCGCCGATGTCGAAGCGGCGGATGATGACATTGTCGGAATCGACGATGCAGAAGCGCTGCTCCGGCAATTGCAGCACGGCGGCGATCTTCAGCATTTGCTGAATGTGCCAGCCATGCACCGGCCGCGAGCGGAAGGACCACCACACGCGCCGTCCGTTGCGCATCAGAAAGGGCGGCACCAGGCGCAGCCAGCGCGGCAGAAAGCGCGAGCAGGGCAGGATGACGCGGCGCGGGCCGGCGAATTCCGCGAACAGCTCCATATCGTCGTCATTGACGATGACATAGTGCCGCTCATAGCCGGTGAGGCGGCGGTCGACGCTCTCGCAGAGCAGAGCGAAGCGCTCGCGGTCGGCGCGATGGGTGGGCGTGATGAGCGCGATCGGTCGTTCCATAGGCGTTCCCCTAATGACATTGGAGCAGGCCGCCGCCGTGCCAAATTGGGACAGGCTCCCGGTTTCACATGGGAGGTCGCAAAGCCCGGGCCGGTCAGCCGCGAATCTTGAATTCGGCGAGAAAGCGAATGCCGAAGAGGGCGAAGAGCATGCCGATCCAGCCCGGATTGGCACGATCGAAGAAGAAGCTCTCGAGCGAGTTGAGATAGAGGCTGAACATCCAAATCTGCAGGAAAAGCAATGACACCGCCGGCTCGTCGCCGCGCGCGCAGACGCGGCGGACGTCGCGCGCCGGCTGCACGATCAGCGCCGCGAAGGCGAAGGCCAGACCCGGCAGGCCCATGGCGAGCACTGTGTCGAGATAGCCATTATGGGCATGGGCGGCGTTGCCGGCCCAGATCGTCGTGTCCTCGCCGCCGAAGCGCAGCGCCGCAGTGGCCCAGAATCCGCCGAGCCCATGTCCGAAGATCGGCGTCTCGGCGGCCTTGGGAATGGCGAATGTCCAAATATCGGTTCGGCCGGTGAAGGAGGCGTCCAGCGGCAGCGACGCGGCGATGGCGCCGAACTGCGGGACGAGGATGGAGCCTATGCCGAAGAAATTCAGCAGCGCCAGCGGCGAGAAGACGATGATCGACCACAGCACGACATTGCGCGTGCGCTCGGCGAGCAGAGAGAGGAGGATCGTCGTGATGCAGATGGCGGTCGAGCTCTTGCCGCCCGAGCAGAGCACGAAGAGGAGCGAGAGGACGAAGATCGCCCAGCCCTCGACCGTGCGGCCGGCGCGCAGCACGAAAATGCCGATGAATGTCAGCATGGAGAAGACGGCGCTGGCGACATTCTTATGGCCGAACACGCCGCGCCAATCGCCGGCGAGCTGCGGCTCGCCGATGTCGGTCGCCTGATGGATCGTGTAATGCGGCAGGAAGACTAGGCCGAAATAGGAGAGGCCGACGATGATGAGCGCGACGATGCTCAATAGCTTGGCGAGATCGTCGCGGCCGCGCGGCAAGAGGAAGAGCGAGAGGCAGCAGGTTCCGACGCAGCCGAGCATCACCACGCGCTTCAGCGAGTTGGAGATTTCGTGCGAGGTGACGAGCGTCACGCCGATCCAGCCGGCGAGCGCGATATTGGTGGGCGTGGCGAGCGCGGCGAGCGCCGGCCGATCGGTCCGCCAAATATAGAAGAAGGCCGTCGCCGCCATCAGGCCGAAGGCGGCGTAGAGCTGAATGTCGCGGCCTTCCGCGAGCTCGAGCGTCTCCGGCGACGCGAGATCTGCGAAAGGCGAGAAGGTGATCCAGCCGACGAGCAGAATGGCGCAGAAGAGGATCCCGCGGCCGTCGATCTCGTCCAGCCCCCCGGCCGAGGAGGCGCTCATATCCGTCATGAGGAATAGCGATAGGGCTGCGGCATCGCGCCGACCGAGGCCAGCAGCCGGCCGATCGCTATGCCGATGGGATGGGTGGCGGCGAGCGGATGCTTGGACTCTCGCAACATGCGCAGCGCGCGTTGCAGCGAGACCGGGCCGAGCGCCAAATTCTTGGCGATGAGCAGCAGACGCTGGCGCAGGCTGCGCGCCGCGAGGCGGTCGATGCTGTAATTGATCGCGCCCGTGGCGAGGCTGCGGCGCAGCACCCAGCCGAGCGCGAGCCGCCCGGGCGTCACCTGCTCATAGATTTGCGCCTCCTGGCGCCAGAAGAATTTGAAGCCGGCGCGACGGCAGCGGGTGAAGAACTCCGTGTCGCCGCCGCCGAGAAAATTGAATCTCGGATCGAGCGAGGGCTCTGCGAGTCCGTCGAACACCTCGCGCCGCAGCAGGCAATTGCCAGTGCCATAGATGATCGGCACCGGGCCGGTCTCGCCGAAGGCGGGCCAGAACACCGGATGATCGCGGAAGGCGGGCTTGGCCTCCGCCGGGAAGATCGGCGTCACCGGGCCACCGACGATATCGGCGCCCTGGCGCGCGCTGGCGACCATCTCCTCCAGCCATTGCGGCTCGGCGCGCTCGTCGTCGTCGATCATCAGGAAATATTTCGCCGCGGGAAAGCGCTCCCGCGCGAGGCGAAAGGCCGCGTTGATCGCATGGACATTGCCTTGGCGCGGCTCCACCGCGGCGACGCCGGCGAGACGCCCGTCGCGGAAGAAGGATTGCGCCACCTCGAGGCCGACGGGCGCCGGCGCGTCATTGTCCACGACGACGACGGCGAAGGCGACCTGCGTCGCCTGCGCCACGATCGACTCGAGCGTCGTCCTGAGCATCTCGGGACGGCGGAAGGTCGGAATGCAGACGACCGCCTCGAAGCGATCGGCGTCGGCGATGGGGTCGAGGGGTAGCCGAGTGCTTTGTGTCATTCCAGATTCATCATCAGGGTGAGGGCGCCGAGCGTCGCCGTGGTCGGAGCGCCCGCCGTCGCTCTGCGGTCGTCGCGGCCGGCTTCGGCGTCGTGGTCGGCCGCCTGGAGAAAAAAACGCATCTTCTCCAGCACCGCCTCTCGCGAGAGCGCCGAGGAGAGCGCGTGATCGGCGCCGTCGATGACGTCGATCTCGACATTGGGGAGATTGCGCAGGAAGCGCGCGTCCGGGCCGAAGCAGACGTTCATCTCTTCTCTGCCGACGTCATGGTCGCCATGCAGCATGAGAATGCGGACGCCGCGCGCCGCCAGCTTGGAGAAGTTGGTCCGCGCCTCGCGCGCCTTGCCATGCGCGAGGCCGAGCCGTTGCGCCAGCGCTCCGGCAAAGGCCGACGCCTTGCGACGCAGGAGAGCCGATGCGATGTCGGCGAGCGTGCCGAGCGAGACTTCGCCCGTGACGACGCGCGCCCAGGCGCGGGCGCTCATCGCCTTGGCGACATAAGTATGCGTCGCCGCAAAGCCCATCTCGAGCAGCTTGTCGCGATCCTCGCCGTCGATGCGGCCGAAGATCTGGAGATTGGCGAGCGCGAGCGCCTGCACGCGCTCATCGGCCAGCGCCGCGTAGAGCGCCAGGGCCGCGCCGCTGCACACGCCATAGATCGTCACATTCTCGAGGCCGCGCATCTCGAGAAAATCCAGCGCCGCCGAAACATCTTCGGCGCGCTCCATGCGATAGAGCGCCCCGCGCGGCCCTTCCGCGAGCACGGCGGAATCGCCTATGCCGAGCGTGTCCATGCGCAGCGAGGCGACGCCGAGGCGCGTCAGCGCGCGCGCGAAATCGACAGTGGAGCGGCCGCAGCCGATGTGATGATTGGCGCCGGTGTCGAGCAACAGCACGGTCATCTTGGGCTTGCCGCGCGGCAGGCACAGCACGCCGGCGAGCTGTCGGCGCTCGCCGAAGACGACGCCGCGCTCGATGAAATGCTCTGTGGCGAGCGCGCCTTGCGGCGGCTGCGCGATCAGCGCCGGGCCGGCGCCCGCGCTGGCGAAGGCGACGACGGCGTCGAGATCCGCGAGCGGCGGCGGCGGCGGCATGGGCGCCGGCGTCAGCGCGCGATAATCGAGAAGCTCGCGCGTCTCGACAGCGGCGCCGAGCGATTGCAGACGTTGCAGATAGTCGGGCGCCGGCTTCGCCGCCGGATCGTGCAGCACCAGAACGCGCTCGGCCGGCGCCGTCTCGAGCCGGGTGAGGTCGATGCGCTTCATGGCGGCGGCCATGGGCGCAGTGATGGTGAAGCCCTCGAGGCGAATGTCGTCGCCGGCCGTCGCCGCGGCCACGCTCGCCTCCGGCGTGGCGCCGCTCGCCGCCAGCACGCGCGCCATCATCTTGAGCTCGCGCAGATAGGAGGAGCCCTTGACCACCGGCGCGATCTGCACGAGGCGCTCGACGCCGCCGATCTCCGCCGCGAGCGCCGCGCCGAGACGCAGGCCGACCAGCGCCACCTCGCGCACGCCGATCGCCTCGCGCATCCAGCGCACGGCGGCGCGGATCTGCTCGCGCCAGGCGTCGACGATCGCCGGATCGGCGGGATCGCCGAGGGAATCGCCCTCGCCCGGATAATCGAAACGTAGAGTGGGAAGGCCGGCCGCCGCCAGACGATCGGCGAGCACGCGCCAGGACTGATGCGCGCAAAGACCTTCATAGCCGATGGAAGCGCACATGACGACGCCGCGGTCGCCATCCGCATGATGCAGCCATCCGAAGCTTTCGCCGATCGCCACAGGCGTGGAATTCATGTCCTCGACTCGCTCACGCTCACGCATAATCACACCATGCTCGTTTTAAGATTTTGTGCCTGGAGCCGCGATCTCTTCTCGAGCTCAGGCTTTCGATTCGGTTCAAATCGGCGCAAAAGGCGCCTGCCGGCCGTAGAGAAGAAGAAACCATGCCAGCGCTCATCCCGCCGCCCGCTGGCACGAATCTTCGAGAATTTCGCGTATCGGCAGAATGTGCGTCCCAGAATGGCGCAACGGCCCCCGCCAAAGGACAAGGACAGCAGCGCCCATGCTCGCCAGGCAGACCGTCGTCTATTTCGCGGCCAATGTGTTCTCGGCAATCTTCGGCCTGCTCAACACGATCGTGTTCACGCGCGTCTTCGCCGCCGCGGCCTATGGCGATTATCTGCTGGGCTTCGCCTTCGCCACGCTTCTCGCCACGCTTCTCTCCAGCGCGCTGAAGCTCGCAATATTGCGCGAGCAGGCGAAGGGCGACGGCGCCGACATTCGCGGCGCGATCCTCGCCGCAATGGCGCTGCTCGCGCCTTGCGCTCCCTTGTTCTTCTTCGTGGCGCGGATGACGGGCCTCGCCGCGCCGGTCTCGGCGGCCGCCGTTATGCTGGCCTTCGCCGTCACCCTCTATGAGACGAGCCAGGAATCGCTGCGCGCTGCGCAGAAGGCGGTCGATTATCTGCGCGGCACGGTCTATCGCACGCTGCTGGTCTCGGCGCTCGGCGTCGTCGTCGCCTTCGCGAGCGCCAGCGGCGCGGCGCTGCTGGTCTCTTCTTCCATTGCGCTGGTCGTGGCGACGGCGCTGTTCTGGCGCGCATCCTGGGGCGACGCCCGGCCGCGGCTCGATCGCGCGCGCCTCGTCGAGATCGGCAAGGCCGGACTGCCTTTCACCTTCTCGATGTCTTTGATGGCGCTGGCGAGCGTCGCCGACCGCTTTCTGCTCGCCGAGCTCTCCGGCGTCGCCGACGCCGGCCGCTATGGCGCGAGCGTCGATCTCGTGCGGCAGGCGCTCATCATTCCGGCGATCAGCGTGTCCACCGCCTTCGTGCCCATGGCGGTGCGGCTCTTGGCCGAGCGCGGCGAGGCGGAGGCGCGTCGCCATCTCGAGAAATCATTGGAGCTGCTGCTCGCCGTCGCTCTGCCGGCCTGCGTCGGCTTCGCGCTCGTCTCGCCGCAGATCGCCGATCTCGTGCTCGGGCCGCAGTTTCGCGAGACGGGGAGCTGGGCCATGCCCATTCTGGCCATGGCGGTGGTGTTTCAGATTCTGACGCAGCAATATCTGCACACGAGCTTTCTGCTCTCCAACCGCAACAGCTTCTATCTCATCAACACGGGCTCGATCCTCGCCTTCAATCTCATCGTCTCGGCGCTGCTGATCTATCGCTTCGGCCTCGCCGGCGCAGTGTGGGGCCGCCTCGCGGCCGAGATGTTCGGCTGCGCGCAGGCCTATGCGCTGAGCCGTGTCGCTTTCGCCATGCCGCTGCCGTTCGGCCGGCTCGCGCGCGTCGGCGCGGCGACGGCGGCGATGGCGGCTGCGGTTCACGCGCTTTCAGCCGAAGTCGCGGCGCTGCCGCCGGCGCTCGCGCTCGTCCTATTGGTGGGCGCCGGCGTCGCCGCCTATGCGCCCGTCGCTTTCGCCTTCGATCTCGCGGAAGCGCGCGCGCTCATCGGCGGCGCGGCGCGGCGCCTCGGCGCGCGCGCCTGTCAGAGCCCCATCGGCTAGAACACGAAATTCGCGAACAGCCGCACATTGGCGCCCGGCATCGGAACCTCGTCCTTCTTGTAGGATACGCTGTTGCGAATGTCGGCGTTGAGCAGATTGTCGCCGACGATTCCGACGCTCATCTCGCGGGCGGGGAACTCGCCCTTGGGCAGCGTGACCTTATAGCTGATCTCGGCTTTCAGCAGATTATAGCCCTTGGTCGGCGTCTCGGCGATTTGCGCGATATTGTTCTGCGCGAAAGCGTGCAGATAGCTGACGCGCGCCAGCCAATTGGAGTCGCGCCAGAACAGTCCGCCGCCGACGCGCACGGGCGGAATGCGCGGCACATTGGTCCCATCGGCGAAGGTCGCGCGCACCACGTCGAATTTATTCTCGACGCCGAGGATTCCGCCGGCGATCTGCAGCGCGTCCCATTGGCTCTGGAACTCGCCGCCGCGGAAATTGGCGTCGCGCTGCGAATAGAGCGCCTGATTGAGCGGGCCGCCGACGCCGGCCGGCGAGCAGCTGTCGAAATCATCCGCGCAAGTCTCGCCGGAGAGGCGGCGATAGATGAAGCCGTCGAAATGCGTGTAGAAAAACGTCGCCTCGAAGCGGAATGGCCCTTTGGCGCGGCGCAGGCCGACCTCCACCGTGTTCGCGGCTTCTATTCCGAGCAGCGGATTGCCGATGTCGAAAGTTCCCGTCGCGTCATGGACGCCATGCGAGAACAATTCCGGCCCACGCGGCGCGCGCTCGACATGCTGCGCCGTCACGCTCGCCACAGTGTCGAAAGGCGTGTCCTGCAATAGGCCGACGGCGACGCTCTTGGGCGTGAAATGGCGATCATATTGGAAGGAGATGGTCGGATCGAGAAAGAGATCGGGCGTCTGCCCGGTCGCCTCGACACTCTCTATGCGGCCGGCGACCTGCAGGCGCAGCGAGTCGGTGAGCTTGAATTCATTGAAGAGATAGAAGGCGATGCTGTGCGAGTCGGTGGGATCGAACAGATTGCCGCCGGCGCCGGGCGCGGTGAGCCGCTGATGCGCGCCCTGCACGCCGAATGCGGTGGTGAGCTTGGCGAAGCGCAGATCGAAGGGCGCGAGCTGCGCCTCGATCCGCGCCTCCTGCTCCTGATTGGTGAAGGTCTGCTGTATGCCCTCGGCGCCGCCCTCGAGACCGATTTCGTGATGATTGTAATCGCTCGCGCCGGCCCAGAGGCGAATGGCCTCGATGAAGGAGGCGGGCGGGCGATATTCGCCTTTCACCGCCACTTTCGTCTGCCGCAACTGGATGCGCGTGCGGCTCTCCGTCGAATCCATGCCGGGGATGCGATAGACGCTCTCGAATTGCGTGACCGAGGCGCCGAAAAAGCCGCGATCGAAGATGTAGGAGCCGCCGGCCGACCAGCCGCCGGAGCGCATGAAGGAATTGGGCTGGCGTCCGAAGACCAGCGGCGCCGGATCGGTCGGCGCGAGATAAGGGTAGGAGGGAATTGCGTAATTGCTCGTGCGGCGGCCATGGGCGTCGGCGTGCAGCGCGAAATTGCCCTGGCCGACGTCGATAAGCGCCGCCTGCTCCAGCCCGGCGTCGACGGTCGAGACCGCGCTGCGCGTCTCCAGCCGTGTGCAGGGGCCGGGGAGAGTCTCGTCGCCGCGGCAGGGCAGGGCCTCGGGAATGCGGTTGTTGGTGGCGTTGACGACGCCGCCGATCGCCTGCGAGCCCCAGCGCAAGGTGGCGGGGCCGCGCACCACCTCGACACGATCAGCGCCGAGCGGGTCGAGCGGCACGCCATGATCCTCTCCGAGCTCGGAGACGCCGCTGGAGCCGAGGCCGTTCTCCTGAATGCGGACGCGATGCGCGTCGAGGCCGCGGACGATCGGCCGGCTGGCGGCGCCGGGCGCGAAGCTGGAGCCGGTGATTCCAGGCTTGTCGAAGAGGAGATCGCCGAGCGTCGCGCCGCCGGAGCGGCGAATCTCGTCCGAATCGACGACCGTCACAGTGGCGAATTGGTCCGCGACTATAGGCAGAGCGCCGCGCGTCTCGGGCGCGGCGGGCTGCGCCGTCGCCGGGGCGCGCCGAATTGGGCTCGACGCGGCGATGTCGATCTCGGGAAGCGCCTCCTGCGCGCCCGCCGGGACGGAGCCGAGCGCCGCCAAGAGAATTCCGCCCGATAGAGTGCGGCGGATAGAAGAGTTTTCCATGGATCTCGTCCCCGAGAGCATATGTTATAACATAACGTGAATAATGCGCCGGAGGCTCGGCCATTGTCAATCTGCTGCGCCGCCGCGCGCGACGAATGGGTGTGGAGGGCTTGATCGCGGAGCGGAAATCGGGCATAGGCTGCGCCCACGAGGCGCTGGGCGGTGATCCCGGCTACATGTAATTTTGTCCGGGGATCGACCGATGAAAGTCCGCAATTCGCTGAAGTCTCTGCGTGCGCGTCACCGCGCCAACCAGCTCGTGCGCCGCAAAGGCCGCGTCTATGTCATCAACAAGGTGCAGAAGCGCTTCAAGGCCCGCCAGGGCTGACGAACCGCCCGCTTCGCGCTGAATTTACCGACGCGTCGCCCTCGAGCGGCGCGTTTTTCGTTTCTCAGGCGCCCATCAGCGCCAGAATATGCGCCGCGGCCGAGCGGCCGAGCGCGGTGAGGTCGTAGCCGCCCTCGAGCAGCGCGACGACGCGCCCGTCGGCGCTGCGCAGCGAGGCGTCGATGATGCGCTTGGTCGCCTCGCTATAGTCGCGCTCGGTGAAGCGCAGGCCGCCCAAGGGATCGTCCCTGTGGCCGTCGAATCCGGCCGAGATCAGCACCAGATCGGGCGCGAAATTTTTCAGCCGCGGCAGGATGCGCGTCGTCAGCGCCTCGACGAAATCATCGCCCGTCGCGCCCGCGAAGAGCGGAGCGTTGACGATCTGGTCGAACTCGCCGGTCTCGCTCGTCGCCCCCGTGCCGGGATAATAAGGCGCCTGATGGGTGGAGCAGAACAGAACCTGCCGATCCGCCCAGAAGACCTCCTGCGTCCCATTGCCGTGATGAACGTCGAAATCGACGATGGCGACGCGCTCCGCGGCATGGGCGGCGATCGCATGGCGCGCAGCGATGGCGACATTGTTGAAAATGCAGAAGCCCATGGGCGTCGTCGGCCCGGCGTGATGGCCGGGCGGGCGCACGCAGACGAAGGCGGTGTCCGCCGCCCCTCTCATCACCTCGTCGACGGCCGCGGTCGCGCCGCCGGCCGCATGAAACGCCGCCTCCAGCGATTCGGGACACATCAGCGTGTCGGGATCGAGCGCGACGAGCCCCTCGCGCGGCGCGGTTTTCTCGATCGCGCGCAAATGGTTCTCGGGATGGACGCGCAGCAGCGCCTCCCGCTCTGCGGCGGGCGCGGAGACGCGAATGAGATGCTGGAACCGCTCGGCCTCGAGCTCGCGCTCTATGGCGCGCAGCCGCTCGGGCTGCTCGGGGTGGCCCGCGCCCATATTATGCGCGAGGCCGCTCTCATGTGTGAAGAACAGGGTCCTCGTCATGGCCAGCCGCTCTCGACTCTCGCTAAAGAAGTCGCCCCGCCGAAGAAGTCGAGGCCCTTGTAGCACGCCGCCGCGCCGGGAGGGCGCCGGAAAAATTCTCAAAAAAGCGCAACTGACCCTCCGCCGCCGTTGCGTTGCGGCAACAGGTCGGGAATTATTGCGAACCGATGTTTCCGTTCAGTAAGTTTATGGTAAGCAAATTCCTAAATAGATGCTTCGGGCGTTGAGAAAGGGCGCGTTCATGGATTCGAGGCAGGGTTTCATCGCGGTCGTTCTCGCTGTCTCGCTCGCCGGCTGCAACGCCGCGTTCGGGCCGCGCTTGCCGGATCCGCAGCTCAGCGGACGCGACGCACAATTCATGGCTCTGGTGCCGACGGCGGATGTCGGCGCGGCCTATGAGCGATATCTCGTGGACTTCAAGACGAGCGAGGCGCCGGGCTCCATCGTCGTGGATACGAAGAATAAATTCCTCTACCTCGTGGAGCCGAACGGCAAGGCGATCCGCTATGGCGTCGCCACCGGGCAGGAGGCCTATGGCTGGACCGGCCGCGCCGTGATCGGCGGCATGCAGGAATGGCCGCGCTGGATTCCGCCCAAGGACATGCTGGAGCGCTGGCCGCATCTGCAGCCGACGGCCGACGCCGGCGGCCTGCCCGGCGGCCCGGACAATCCGCTCGGCGCCCGCGCTCTCTATCTCTTCGAGAATGGGAAAGACACGCTCTACCGCATTCACGGCACCAATGAGCCGGAGAAGATCGGCCAGAGCGTCTCCTCCGGCTGCATCCGCATGCGCGACATAGACGCCATCGACCTCTACAGCCGCGTCAAGGTCGGCGCGAATGTCGTGGTGATCTGAGGGCGACTCCCTCTCCCCGCGAGCGGGGAGAGGGTCGGGGTGAGGGGCCGGGGCGTTTCGCGGAGCCTTACGATGCGCGGCCTTCGTCTTTACGAAACAGCGCGAAGCCGCGAATTACGGGCGGCGCGGACGCCGGCGGAAGAGCGTTTGTGGGGGGCGCTGAGGGCGCGTCGCCTCGCCGGCTATAAATTCGTCCGCCAATTGCCGATCGGTCCTTATTTCGCTGATTTCGCTTGTCGGGAGGAAGCGCTCGTCGTCGAGGTCGATGGCGCGACGCATTCCACTGACCAGGAAGTCGCTCGCGACGCGCATCGAGATCGGATTTTGGGCGAGGCGGGCTTCAGGGTCCTTCGCATCGCCAATGACGACGTGTTTCACAATCTCGATGGCGTAAAAGAGACGATTCTCGCTTCATTGGAGCAGCGAGAGACATTGTAGCCTCTGGCCCAGGCCCCTCACCCCCGCCCTCTCCCCGCTCGCGGGGAGAGGGAGTCGCGCTGCGCTAATCCAGCGGCTCCACCGCCAGTATCTCTATGCCGAAGCCCGAGAGGCCCACATAGGTGCGCGGCTTGGGCTTGGAAGTGCGCAGGCGGATCGAGGTGACGCCCAGATCCTTCAAAATCTGCGCGCCGAGACCCACGTCCAGCCATTGCGCGGTGCGCGCCTCCTCCGAGCTGCTGTCCGAGACGACCGGATTGACCGGAACGCCGGCTGCGCCGTCGCGCAGATAGACCAGCACGCCGCGACCTTCCGCCGCGAAACGCTCCATGGTGCGGCGTATGGCGTCCGCGCCGCCGAAAACGTCGGCGATGATGTCGGCGCGATGCAGCCGAGCCGGCACGCCCTTGCCGTCGCCGATCTGCCCGACGACGAAGGCGAAATGCTGCACCGGATCGAAGGCGCTGACATAGGCGTGGCAGGTGGCCTCGCCGGCGAAGGTCTTGACCGGAAAGCTGGCGACGCGCTCCACCAGCTTCTCGCGCGCCTGCCGATGGGCGATGAGATCGGCGGTGGAAATCATCTTCAGCCCATGGGCCGCCGCGAAATCGACGATCTGCTTGCCGGCCATCACCGTGCCGTCGTCATTGGCGAGCTCGCAAATGACGCCGACCGGCGGCAGGCCGGCGAGCCGGCAGAGATCGACGGCCGCCTCCGTATGGCCGGAGCGCATCAGCACGCCGCCTTCCTTGGCGATGAGCGGGAAGACATGGCCCGGCCGCACGAAATCATGCGGGCCGCGATTGCCATTGGCGAGCGCACGCACCGTGTTGCAGCGCTGCTCGGCGGAAATGCCGGTGGTGAGCCCCTCGCGCGCGTCCACGCTGACGGTGAAGGCGGTGCCGAGCGGCGCGTCATTTGCGGCGACCATGGGCGCGAGATGCAGCCGCCGCGCCTCTTCCAGCGTCAGCGGCGCGCAGACGATGCCGCAGCAATGGCGGATGATGAAGGCCATTTTCTCGGGCGTGCAGAGCGAGGCGGCGATGATGAGGTCGCCCTCGTTCTCGCGGTCGTCGTCATCGGTGACGACGACGATCTCGCCGCGCCCGATGGCCTCTATGGCCTCGGTGACGGAATGGGACAAGACGGGCTCCGCTGTTCCCGGCGCATTGGGCCGGCGCGGCTGTTCTACTCCCGCGCCCCAGCGGATTCAAACTTTAGCGCGCTTTCCGATCGAACGATTTCGTTCGATCGATCAGAATTCGCGCCCGACGAGAGAAGCTAGAGCGCTATCCGATCCAATTGGATCGGATAGCGCTCTAGCGAGCGCGAACAAAAAACTGCCCGAGTCGCCCCGGGCAGAAAAGTCGGGAGCCCCGCCCGGCGAGCGCGGCCGAGCGAAGATCGTTCGGCGCGCGGCTCAGCCGCTCGCCAGGAATTTCTCGAGATAGACCTGCTCCTTGGGCACGCCCGCCGTCGCCGCGGCGTCGAAGGCCGCCTCGATCATGCCGGGCGGGCCGCACAGATAGATATCCGGCTTGCCGCGCAGCTTCTCGAGCTCGGCGCGCATGAGATCGATGACCGTTCCCTTGGCGACGCCATTCGCCTCGCTCGCATTGACGACCGCGACCTTCACATCGAGGCTCGGCATGGCGTTCTGCAGCGCTTTGAGCTCCTCGACATAGAAGAGCTCCTCATAGTTGGTGACGCCGAAGAACAAGGTCGACGGTTGCTGGTCGCTCTCCTTCTTCAGCTGCCGGATCATCGACAGCACCGGCGACAGTCCCGTGCCGCCGGCCACGAAGAAGCGCGGCCGCTCGCTCTTGTGCAGCATGAAGGAGCCCGCCGGTCCGCGCAGCGCGACGCGCAGGCCGACCTTGGCCTGCGTCTGCAGGAATTTCGAGAAGGCGCCGTCCGGCAGCAGGCGAATGAAGAATTCGAGCCGACCATCTTCCGCGACCGAAGCCATGGAATAGGAGCGGCGCGTGTGCGTGCCCGGAATTTCTATGTCGACGAATTGCCCCGGGGCGAAGTTCAGCGCGATCGGCGCCACGCCATCGGCGGTCAAAGGCTGCAGCACGAGCCGCACGACATTGGACGACACGCGATCGCATTCGACGATCTCGGCCAGCCAATTGGTCTGGATCGCCTCGAAGGAGATGCGATCATAAGTGTAAGGCACGATCAGATGCAGATCGCTGCGCGGGAAGGTGCGGCAGAGAAGAACCTTGCCGTCCTCCTCCTCGTCCGGCGGCAGCGCCTGCACCTTGACGTCGATGAGCTCGTAATCGCCATCCGTGCAATCGGCCTTGCAGGTGGCGCAGCCGCCCGCGCGGCAGGAAGAAAGAAGAATCACGCTTTGACGAAGCCCTGCCGAAATGACGTCCTCGCTCGGTCCGCATTCGAAGGAGCAGGTTTCTCCGTCCTCTGTCTCGATGACGATCTGATACATACGTCTTCCGCCCTTGCTACTCTGGCTGCGCCAGCTCGTTTTTCGTCGTCTCGTTGCGATCGTCGATCGGGATCGGCGTGCCGAGCGTCTGCAGCAGACGCTTGATCTCCGCGCTATTGCCGCCCGGCTGCGCCGCCGCCTCGTCCTGCCGCTGGAAGAAGCGGAGCACATGAGAGACCGCCTCGCGCGCCGAATCCAGCGACAGCGAGCAGCCTTCCTGCACGAACTCCCCGTCGCGCAAAATCTCCCAGCGCCACATGTAATCGAGGTCCATCGTATAGGCGGCGTAGCGTGAATCTGCGTGAATCAGAATCCGCTGCTCTTCCGCTTCTCGTTCCGCGCCATGCGCCATGGCCTTCCCTCCCTTGTCGCGATGACGTTCGGGCGGAAGGACCGCCCGAACGCTCGTTCTTTTTCTTTCGAAGGAAGCCGTCAGGCCTGCAGATGCAGGACCTTGACGCCGCGCTCCTTGCGCAGACCCTCGAGCGGGGTCGCGTAATAATCGGTGTTGCGCAGCTCCATGAGAATGGTGCCCAGCGCCGCATCGGTGCGCAGGAACACATTCACCGGCAGAACCGGCGGCTTGTAGAGCTGACGGAACTCGACATGGATGCGCTCCGCCGCATATTTGCTCTCGGCGGCCTTGATCTTGGCGATCCAGGTCGCTTCCACCGCAGCGGCGTCCTCGCCGGTCGTCGCCTTGGTGATGAGGTCGGCGACGGAGAGCTTCTCGGTCTTGAGCACCGAGAGACGCTCCTCGATCTTGCGCTCGATATATTGATAATCGACGTCGAGATCGTAGCTCTTGCGGAACGGCGAGGAATAGGCGACGCGGAAGTCCTGAATGAACTTCGTCGCCTGCTCCACACTATTCAGCTTCGCGATCTTGCCTTCCCACTCGGTGCGAGTGACGTTCTCGTGGATGGGTTCTCTCTTCGCCATTGTGGCAATCCTTATCGTCGGCCGATCAAATGTCGGTCAGGGCGCGATCGAGGCCCATGAGCTCCGAGGTGATGGTGAATTTCGTGCCGAGCGTGTAGGCGCGGCCGACGGTCGACGACACATTCACGAGAAGGTCGTAGACCGAGAACGGCTTGCCCAGCAGATCGGAGGCTTCGGCGGCGTCGATCTCGATCGCGCCATCGGCCTTGATCCACCAGAAGCCCGCCTTGTCCTCGACGACGATCGACGGATTCTTGGCCTTGCCGGCCTGGAGCACGATATCCTCGATGATCGCGTCGATCTCGTCGCTCTTCATGAGAACCAGAACCACGGCGTTGGACTCGTGGACGACCTGATTCTCCTCGGCGAAGAACTCGTCCGCGAAGGCCTTGCCGGTCTTCTGCATGATTCCGGCGTTGTAAGCGTTATGCGCGCTGGACATAGGAGCGTTTCCTTCTCAATTCTTGTAGCCGGCGAGAACGGCGTCGACCTTCTGGTCCACGTCGATTTTGAAGCCGATCTTGTCGGCGTAATCGATCTTCCAGTCGCCGAAGACGCGCTGCAGCGCCTCCGAGACGCCGGCGCGATCGGTCGCGCCGGCGACCTTCTCGACCTTGGCGTAGATGCCGACGAAATCCTTCAGCGCCGTGACCGAACGCGCGAGATAATGCTCGGTCCAGGCGTTGAGGAAGGTGCGATTATGCGCGCCGAATTCGGGATCATTGGCGAGGCTGTAGACGAACAGATCGTCGATCGCCCCGCGCGTGATCTGGAAATAGGTCTGCGACTGCGCGGTGAAGAAGGGCGTCAGCGTGTCGCCATAGACGGTGGCCAGACGCTGGAAGAACTCGCGACGGGCGAACTGGCCGAAGGTCGCGTCATAGACGGCGTGACCCGCCCAGAGGATCTCGTTCCAATCCTGAATGCCCTGCCAGATCTCTTCCACCGCGCCGCGCGCGCCGGCGTAGATCGGATCGGTCGTCCAGATATTCTTCGGAACGTCGGTCGACGCATCGAAGCCGGGAACGAGCTTGGCGATGAACAGGCGCTCCGTCTGGATCGACTGCGCATTGTCCACCTTGTCGAGAGCCGCGAAAATGGCCGACTGGCGGATCGTATCCGAGAGCGAGTCGCGGCCGACCGACGAATGCGAGTTGAACAGCCCGTATTCGTTGTAGAGCAGGGCGCCGTAATATTTGTTGAGGATCTCGTCCCGCCAATAGGCGTCGATGGTGCGGATCGAGCCTTCGGACGAATAAGCGGCGAGGAAGCGCTGCGTGTAGCGCGCCTCTTCCGACTTGTCCTTCACATAAGGCGCGTGCCAGCGACGAGCCGGATCGCGATGGCGATACCAGTCGGTCGTGCGCAGCTCGGTGCTCTCATTGCCCCAGGACGGACGGCCGCCGTGGAATTTCTGCGTCCAATCGCCCCAATCGAGGCCGCCGGCGATCCAGTCGGGATTGGGCTGCGCATAGACCGACAGCTGCTCATATTCCGACAGACGCTTCCAGCGCGGCTGAATGAAGTAATGATACTTGCGCTGCGTGTCGAGCGCGTGGTCCGGGATCGCGGCGGCGATGATCGCTGCGCGCTCCGGGTCGGTGAGACCTCGCTTCGTGACTTGAGAGCTCTGAGGCTGTGACATTTCAGACGTCCTCCACTTGAGGGTTTTTCGTGCTTCGTGCTTGTCGACGGACGCGCGTCGCCCGCCGAGACCCGGCGCGCGCGAGGCGCGCCGGGAACCCGTTGCAATTCGACGCGAGGCGCCGAGCGCAGATCAGAATTTGGCGAGCGGATCGGGGAAGACGCAGCCCGCGCGCTTGATGTCCTCGAGCGTCCAGAGATTGTCGCCGCGCACATGGGGCTGGGCGATCAGCGTCTTGCCGTCGGAGCGAACGCCATGGCCCTCGGCGATCACATCGGACAATTCGCGTCCCTCATACTGCTCGAAGATATTGTGGCATTCGTAGCGCTCTGGCTCCGACAGCCACATGCGCTCGCCCCAATCATCCGTGAGCGAATGCTTCTTGCCGTTGAGCTCGTGCACGCGCAGCGAGCCGGAGCCCTTGGCGAGAGACGGGATGAACGGCACCTGCGAGACGCGGTCGATGTAGACGTCATGACCGTTGGCAAGCAGCCAGGCGTAGGGGATGAACCCGCTCTTGGGATCCTCATAGCCGAGCTTCTTCCACTCGTTGTAGATCTTGCCGTAGTGATCGGCCCAGCCCGGATAGTTCGCCTCGAACCACTCCTGATCCTCCTCGTCCGGCAGAGCCAGACGCGCGAAGCCGAGCGGCCACAGCGCATAAGCGGCGAGGGCGAGATCGTGATGGGCCCAATAGGCGTCCGTCTTGGCGTCGCGCAGCGAGCGGGGGCTCTCCACGCCATACTTGCCGAGGCGACCGATCCAGATTCCACCCCAATCCTCGTAGACCCAGCGGTTCCAGGTCTTCACCCACGGCTCGACCTTGAACTTGGAGCCGTATTCGAAGAGATAGCCGAGCGCCGGCGTGAAGTATTTCTGCTGCGTCCAGAAGGCGTTGTTGAGATCGGTGTTGAGATATTTCGCCGCCGCCGGATCATTGGCGATGGACACCACCGTCTGATAGCCGTTCGCCATATGGCGCAGCTCGTCCGTCTCCACCGACAGAAACACCGTCGGCGTGATCTCGTCGCCATTGGCCGAGGCCCATTCGGTGACGGCGACGATCAGCGGATTGGTGAAGCAGGCTTCGCCGACCAGCTGCAGATTGATCGAGCATTCCACGGCGTCGCCGGAGATGAAGCCGTCGGCGAAGACGCGCTTCATGCCCTTCCACAGCGGGCCGATCGCGCGGGTGCGACGGGCGTCATTGTGGCCGGCGGGATCGTGATAATGCTTGGAGTAATAGTGATTGATGAAGGCGCATTGATGCGTGTGACGAATTTCGTCGAGCACCTGAGCGAGATAGCCGTTCTTCTGCTCGGCGGCGGTGGCGCTGTCCCACAGCATGGCCGAGGCGGCGATGGCGTTATACTCGCCGACCTCGAGGAAGTTCGAGATCACTTTCATGGTCTCGCCCCAGCGGGGATGCACCTTGTTGCCGGCGCCGAGACGCGTCAGGCCATCGAGCAGAGTGCCGAACTGGCGCTCGTCCTTGGCCGCCTCCATGCGGGCGTATTCCTTGGCGATGACCTTGAACTGCTCCTTGGTCTGGTTCGCCATGTGATATTTGGTGGCGTATTTGGTGCGGTTTTCCTTGAAGTCCCAGTTGAAGCTCTGCAGCCACTTATGGACCTCCTGCGGCTCGACGCCGACCGGAGCGCGATTGACCTTCAGAGCATCGGTCGCCGCTTTTGTCGCGAGACTGATCGCCATGCTTTTCCTCCTCACAGACTTTTTGTTTCTCGGATTTGCGCCTTTGTCTGCGGTCGACAAATCCGAACGTGTGCGCCGCTTTCCAAACTTTCGAAATGGAAACATTCGATGTCGTCGGCAATTCATCTATTACGAAAGCGACGACATCTACTGTTATGGCAAGCGCCGTGCCACTGATGGTGATTTTGCGGAATCATAGAGTTTGCAAGGGATTCGCAATGATCGTGAAAGGGATGTGACGTGAGCGCGGCGATATTCGAAGGCGATGCGCGATACAGCTGTCAAATTAGCATACGCACGAATTTCATCGACTGTTTGGATCGCCGCGATCGTCGAGGAGATCGCGGCGATCATGCGCGCATTCAGGCGCGCGGATCTTCGCGCGTTTCGGCCGCGCGTTGCGCATCGAATCCGAATGTCGGATCGCTCACGGGAACATGAGTCACAGCGCATTCCACCGTCATCAGCGAGGACGCTGTCGCAACGGCGTTGCGCAATGCGAGACGCGTGACGCGCACGGGATCGATGACGCCTGCGGCGAAGAGATCGCCGCAGGCGCCGCTGCGCATGTCCATTCCCCAGAAATCATCATTGGAGCGCCGCAGCTCGAACAAGAATTCATCAGCGTCGACGCCGGCGTTTGCCGCTATGCGCCGGATCGGCTCGTCGAGCGCCGCGCGCACGATGGCGACGCCATGGCTCTGATCGAGATTTTCGCCGCGCAGCTCGGCGAGAGCGGCGCGCGCGCGATAGAGTCCGACGCCGCCGCCGGCGACGACGCCATCGCTCTGCGCGGCGCGCGCGGAATTGAGCGCATTCTCGATTCTCTGCATGCGCTCCTTGATGACAATGTCGGACAAGCCGCCGGCGCGTATCGTCGCCATCCTGCCGGACAGAGCTTTTATGCGCGTCCGCAGATTTTCCAGCTCGTGACGCTTGCCGCTCGGCGAGCCTTTGGAGGCGTCGCCTTCGACGATCCAATCGGCTTGACGCTTCGCCGAGGCGAGACGATCGGCGATGATCTTCGGATCGCCTTCGCCGCCGATGACGAGCGTGTCGTCCTCGCGCACGACGACGCGTCGCGCGCGGCCGAGATGCTCTATCGTGACATTGGAGATGTCTTCGCCGAAGGCCTCCATGATCGCGCGGCCGCCGGTGATCGCGGCGAGATCGAGAAGATACTCGTAGCGGCTGTCGCCATAGCCCGGCCCCTTCACGGCGATGGAGCAGAGATTCTTGCGAATATGATTGAGCAAGAGTCCGGGAAGCGCTTCCTCCATTATGTTTTCGGCGACGACGAGCAGGCTGCCGCCGCGGCGCCGCACCAGCTCCAGCGCCGGCACCAGCTCGGAGAATTCGTTGATGACGCGATCATAGACGAGAATGTAAGGATTCTCGAGCTCGGCGACTTTGCGCGCGCTGTCGGTCATGAAATAGGGCGAGCGATAGCCCTGTTCCCAACGCATGCCTTCGACGGATTCGATATCGTCGGCGAGGCCATGGCCGAGCTCGACATCGACGACGCCGCCTTCGCCGGCGATCTCCAGCGCTTCCGCAACGATCGCGCCTATGCCTTCATCGCCGCCCGCGGCGAGCGTCGCGACATGGGCGAGCGAGCGCGGGTCGTCGCAGCGCCGCGCGCGGCGCAGAAGATCGGCCTCGACTGCGCGCGCCGCGCGCTCCATTCCGATGGCGATGTCGCGCGGATTCATGCCGGCGGCGAGCGCCTTGCGCGTTTCGGCGGCGACGCGGCGCGTCAGCACGACAGAGGTCGTCGTTCCATCGCCGGCCTCTTTGGCCACCGCCGTCGCCATTTGACGCACGAGATTTATGCCGACGCTCTCCGTGCGTCCGGCGGCTTCCACCGCTTGCGCCACAGTGGCGCCGTCCTTGGTCGCGACCGGCGGCAGGCCGGCGGCGCGATGCTCGATGACGACATTGCGGCCGCAGGGGCCGAGCGTCACGCCGACAGCGTCGGCGAGAACGTCGACTCCATCGAGCAGGCGCTTGCGAACGGGGTCGCCGAAGCGAATATTTCTGGCCACGACTCTGATCCTCCACTGGCGCGATGCGCCGCCGCGGCGCCGCGCGCGTTTCCTCTTATTTTTTCTTCGGCTTGTCGAAAGCCGTTATGTCTATGTCCTCGCGCCCGGCGTTGAGCGCCATGGCGCTGCGTCCCGCCGCCACGCGGCGCGCGCGATTGCGCTCGAGGCGTATCCACACGGAGATCAGGCGGCGATCGTCGAAATCGAGCGTGCGCCGTATTTCCTCTATGTCGACAGGCTCGAATTCGCGGCGCAGAAAAGCGTGCAGCTCCTGCGCGCGCTCCTCGCCGACGATTTCCGTCAGGCGCTCGGCCTCCTGCTCGAGCTCGCGCATGGACGCGTCGAGCGCGCGCGCGGTCTCTTCCAAAAATGCGCGATCTTCCGGGCCCATCGCGTCACCTCTTGCAGACGATTCGCCTGTCGCTGCGCAGGCCGTAACGCGCCATCTTGTGATAGAGCGTCGCTCTGGTGATGCCGAGGCTGCGCGCGGCTTTGGCGATATTGCCCTTTGCGGAGGCGAGCGCGTGCCGCACGGCGCGCGCTTCCCAATCGGAGAGGTCGAAGCCGGTTTCGGTTTCCACCGTTTCGTCGATGATCGAGGCGGGCGGCGTCGCATCGGCGCCGATGCGATTGTCGAAGTCGAGCTCCTGGAGGAAGTCGATCGGAAGATCGTCGATCTCTATGAGCGGCCCTTTGGCGACGGCGATGCTGGAGCGCAGCACATTGCGCGCCTCGCGTATGTTGCCGGGCCATGGATGCTTGAAGAAAATGCGCCACACCTCGTCGGAGAAGCGCAGCTCCTCGGGCGCCGCCAGCGCCTCCCGCTCGAGGTGGAACAGCTGCGCCAATAGCCCGAGCCGATCGGGCCGCTCGCGTAGCGGCGGCAGCCACAGCTGCACGCCGTTCAGCCGATAATAGAGATCGCGGCGGAACGTCCCCTTCTGCACCATCTCCTGCAGGCTGCGATTGGTGGCGGCGACGACGCGCACATCGACGCGGATCGGCTTGCTGGAGCCGATCGGCACCACCTCGCTCGAATCGAGCACGCGCAGCAGCGTCGCTTGCAGATCGGCGGCCATGTCGCCGATCTCGTCGAGGAACAATATGCCCTTGTCCGCCTCGACGAATTTGCCGGCCTTGCCCTTGGCGCGCGCGCCGGTGAAGCTGCCGCCCTCATAGCCGAACAATTCGCTCTCGATCAGCTCGCGTGGAATGGCGGCGCAATTTATGGCGACGAGCGGACGCTCCTTGCGCGGACCGCTCGCGTGAAGGCGGCGCACGAGATGATCCTTGCCGACGCCGGACTCGCCGGTGATGAGGATCGGAATATTGCGCTCCTGCAAGCCGGAGGCTTTGCGCAGCGCCGCCTCCAGCACATTGTCGCTCCAATCGGCGCGGGCCTCTGGCGCGCGCGGCGCGGCGTCGGCGCGGTCTGGCGCGCGGCGCGGCGATGCGGCGTCGCTCTCACGCTTGGGACAGCGATGCGCTTCGGCGAAGATGGAATATCGATTGCGCGGATCGACGAGTGGAAGGAGACGCGCGCTCTCATGCGCCGCGACGAGCGACGGAAGATCGACGCCGAGCGCAATCGCCGCGCGCTGGCCGACGAGCGCAGAATGCTCGGAGCGAAGCGTCTCGACGCCGGCGCGATCGACGCCGCGAATAATTCCGTCGGCGCCGATGAAGATGCGGCCTTCGCTCGGCAAGCGCGGCTCGGAGTCGCCGGCGGCGCGCAGACGCAGCAGATAGCCGTCGGCGGCGATGTGGTCGAAGAGGCTCGTCTCCAGCAGAAGGCGGGCGAGCTCGAGAAAGCCGAGAGCGAGCTTGGCGGCGTCGCGACGGTCGGAGACCATTCCGAGGATCGCGCAGAGGCTTCCGTCGGGCGCGATGATGGGGCAGCCGGCGGTGGCGAAGCGATGCAGCGCGCCGTTGAAATGCTCCTTGCCGTCGAAGGCGATCGGCGCGCGCAAGAGGCTCGCCGTGCCGACGCCATTATTGCCGAGGCTGGCCTCGCTCCAATCGGCGCCGATGCGCGCCATTTGCGCGGCGCCGGCCGTTATGCGCGAGCCCGAGTCGAGCAGCTGCACGAGCGCGCCGGCGGGATCGGCGAGCAGCAGCGCGACATTGGTCTCGTCGAGCAGCGCGCGCAGCTCGTAGACGAGCGCCGAAAGCCGGCCGGCGACGCCGCCGGCGGCGTCACGCCACGCGTCGAGCTCCGTCGCGCTGCGATCGTCGCGGCGCTGGCGCGGGGCGAAGTCCGCGCCCGGCGGCAGAGCGTGGTCGTCCACGCAGCGCGCCCAGGCCTCGGCGACCTGCGGGCGCACCCAATCGGCGCCGGCGGGCGCCTGGCCCGTCTGCTTCATCCAATCCCAGGCGACGCCGGGACGGTCGACTCCATAGAAGCCGGTCTCCTCGGCGCTGCGCATGTTCATGACAGCGGCGGCCGCATGGCCGAGCATGGGGGATCTCATCGCCGTATCGCTCAAAAGCGATCCTCCCGAATTTTTGACGTGTCGGGGCATGGCGCGTCGGGTCCGACGGTTCGCTCATGCGAGGGCGCTCGCTCGCGCTGCGCGCGGGCGAGCATTCGACGTCGCGCGTCTGCGGCGTGTCAGCCGCGCGCGGCGGAGGGCGCTTTCTGGCCGGGCAGGGGCAGCTTCAGCAGCGCTTCGGCGAGCTGGTCCGCCAAATAGCCGAGGATCGCGCCGGCGATCAGCGACAGCGCCGCCAGCAGAGCGGGATTGCTCGGCGAGAGCGCCGCGAGATCATCGGCGTGGGAAGTCGCCAGCAGCGTCGCATAGGCGGCCAGCGAGACGGGCCATTCGGCGAGCGCCGGCGCTTTGGCGGAGAGCACGAGAGCGACGAGCGTGATCGCCACGGCGATTCCCGTCGACGCCGCCGGGCTGACGACCTCGCCATAGGGAAAATGGGCGGCGGCGAGAAGCGCCACTGCGGCAAGAGCGACGCCGAGCAGATCATGCGGTACCGATTTTTTGAGCCCGTCGAGCTTGCCGCCCAGATGAATATAGCCCGCCCAGCCGATGAGAACGGCGAAGAGCTGCGCGCCATAGGGAGCGGCGGGACCGAGCGTCAGAAAAGCGGCGAGACCGCCGAGAGCGCCGACGCTCACGGCCCTGAAATATGCGATGCTCATGACAATAGCCTCCAGCTGCGCGCGCGATCCTATGATCGGCGCAGTTCGCGTGAATCCCTCGACGGCGCTGCCGTCGATCTTCGCAAAAAGAGAGTCGGGGATTTCAGGCGAGAGGCGCTGGAGGCGCGCGTGGCGACAGAGGCCGCAGCTCGGGCGCGGCGGCGACGGCGTCGACGACATAGTTCGGCGCCGGCGTATCGGAGGAGATTTCGAGCGGAAGAATGATGACGAGAACGATCTCGCGCTCGTCATCTATCGCCGAGCTGCAATGGAGAATGCAGCACGGGCCGATGTGATGATTTTCGATCGGAGCGGAATCGCTCTTGGCCGCCTCGGCCTTGAAGGAGGCGCAGACGACGCCGGAGAATTGCGCGCTATTGGCGGTCGCTCCCGCCGCGAAGCCGACGCCGACGGTCTGCAGCAGGAACAGCAGCGCCGCGACCATGCCGAGGGCCGCTCGCTCGACGCTGAGATGTGTCCGGCCTGGGATTTTCAAGGCATTGTGCTCTGAGGCGTTCGGAACGAGAAGGTACGAGCGGCGCAGGAGAGCGTCAAGCGACGCGCCCTCTCGCCCATGCGGCATGTTGTCGCGAGCCTGCGCGCAAGCTTTCGTTCACGCCGGAGGATGCGGAGCGCTCTGGCGGCGAATGAAATCCTTCAGCGTCTTCGCGGCTTCGTCGCTGCGGTCGGCGAAGGAGGCGACGCCGGACATGAGGCCGTCGCGATCGACGAGATAGACGAGCGTCGTGTGATCGATCGTGTAATCGCCGCCCTCCAGCGGAGTCTTGCGGTGATAGACGCGAAACGCCTGCGCCGCGCGGTCCGTCGCCTCCGCCTCGCCGCGCAGAGCGGTGATGCGCCGAGGAAAGGAGGAGACGAAATCGGCGAGGTTCTCGCGCGTGTCGCGCGCGGGATCGAGCGTCGCGAAGAGAATGTCGAAGCCGGCGCCGGAAGGGTCCGCCTCATTGGCCGCGCGCGCCGCCTCCAGCATTGTGGTCGGGCATACTTCTGGACAATGCGTGAAGCCGAAGAAGATGGCGTAGGGACGTCCGCGCATCGTCTTTTCATCGACGATGTCGCCATTCGTCGCAGTGAGGCGGAAGGAGGGCGCATAGGCGCGCGCGGCGGCCTCGTTGCGGTGCGGGGCGACGCGCGGCGCCGCGGCGCTCGCGAGAACGACGACGGCGGCCGTCGCGATCCACCAACGGCGCGAGCGCAGGGCGGCGGGAAGGCGCCTTTCGCCGCCCGGCGCGGCGCGGACGCTCGCCGGGCGGCTGGGGCGAGCGGAGCTCTCGGGCGGGATGGAGACCGAGGCGCCGCTCGAGCGGCGCAGGCCGCGTCGGCGAATGAAGCGGCGAAAGCGCGCCGCGAGACGCACGCCGGGCGCATGACGCAGCGCCTTTGCGAATGTGGTGAGGATGCGCGGCTCCACCGCCATGTCGCGCAGCTCGGCGGCGAGGCTCTCGACGGCGCTCTCCTTTTCCGCCGGCGTCGAATGACGTCCGATCTCGAGCCGGCGTCCCGCCGCTGTGATCTCGACATGCGTGCAGCGCCGTGCGCGATCGAGGCGCCGCTCTATGACCAGCTCCTCCGCCTTGATGCGGCGCTGGTCGACGAGCCGGCCGCGAAAGTAATGCGCGACGCGGACGACGCCATTCTCGACCGTCACGCGCTCGACGATCTCGCCGCGCTCGGCGGGCGCGCCTCCGAGCACGAGACGGCAGAAAGCCGCGAGGCCATTCGTCGCATCGATCGCCAGCCGAGCGAGCCGGCGCGGCGCGGCATTGGGCGTCGCGGCGTCGATAGGGGAAGCGGATCGCGGCTTCATCGGCGCGTTCTTCGTCACGCAGGGCGCTCCATCTCGCGGCGTCATGTCGCGGCTGCTCGCGCCGCGCGGTCTTATCGAAAACAGCAATAGCGCATATAGGTCAACGCGAAGGCGAATGATGCGCATGCGACCGGACGTCGCGTGCAGAAAGTGAACGGACATGCGTTCGATCGTGATCGTCGCGATGCGCGCGAAATCGATACGATTGTGCAGCCGTCACATCGGAGATTCGCCGCGCGCGCGGGATTCGCGCTATGTGTATCGGCTCTGGCGTCTCTCGCAGCGCTGGCGCAGAAGTTGCGGACCGGGCGCGGAGGGGCATGTTCAACGATCGGCTCGAGACATGATCATAGGCTCATTGCGGCGTCGCGATCTTTCGACCTGCAAGGGATTGCGGAGGCTTCGGATGTTTTGCGCCTCGGGCGCGCTCGTGCTTCCGCTGGCCCTTTTCGCGACGGCCACGCTCGCGGCGCCGGCCGCCGCCGCGATAGAGGTGGAGCGCGCCTGGTGCGCGACGCCGCCCAAAGGCGTGAAGATCGGCGCCTGCTATCTGGCCTTGCGCAACGAGGGCAAGACGGAGGACCGGCTGCTGGGCGTGGAGGCGGACGCCGCCGCTCGCGTCGAGATGCATGTGACCAAGATCGCCGATGGCGTCGGCCGCATGCGCCCGCTCGCCGAGGGCGTCGCCCTGCCGGCCGAATCGGTCGTCGATTTTCGTGAGAAGGGCTATCACCTCATGCTGGTCGATCTGCGCGGACCGCTCGCGGAAGGCGAGACCGTGCGCGGCACGCTGCGATTCGAGCGCGCCGGCGAGCAGCCCGTGCTCTTCCATGTCGAGCGGCCCGGCGTCCCTTGATTTTGCCGCGGCGGCGGGTCGGGATGGTCGAATCGCCGGGCGCCTCTATTTCCACTCATGGTGAGGATCGCGGGGCGGCGCCCCGGCGCGGGCGGCGTTGAAGCGCCCGCTTCGGCGCGCCCCGGTCCCGCGCCGAACGAGGCCGCCGGTCTGCTCGAGAGCCGTCTGCATGAAAATTTATGAAAATCGAAATCCTCGCCGCCCCGGCGCGTGGAGGAGGGGCTCCGCCCTTCGCTCACCGAGACGTAAATGGCTGATCGTCGAGGCGATCGCTCATTGTAACCACTTCGTCACGAATATGACGCAGAAATGCCCCTCGTTCTTCCAGCCGGTCTTTTCGGCAACAAATTCCCTCCCATAGTGGGTTCATCCTGCATTCAGCCTGGATGCGGGATAGGATCGTCCTTCGCTCTCATGCTAGATGAGCGCGGATTTCCCGCGGATATGTCACGCGATGAATGAGTTGAACCCCAGTTTCGCCAAAAGCGCGCCTCTCGACGGCGCGCCGCTCGCCGACGAGACGGCCCGGACCGGCGCCGTGCTGCGCGGTCCGGCCATGCCGCATCTGCTGCGCGACGAGCTGCTCTGCGAGATTTTCGCCGCCCGCGTCGCCGCCAGCCCCAACGCCCTGGCCATGGCGACCTTGGAGCGGCGCTTCACCTATCGCGAGGTCGATGCGGAAGCCGCGGCCATCGCCTGCGGCCTCGCCGCCCGCGACATAGGCCCGGGCGATGTGGTCGGCCTGTGGGGCGCGCGTGGGCCGGAGCTGCTGATCGCGCAGATCGCCATCGCCAAGACGGGCGCCGCCTGGCTGCCCTTCGACGCCGACGCGCCGGTCGACCGTATCGCCGTCTGCCTCGCCGACGCCGGCGCCAAGGCGCTGCTGACCTCCGCCGGCTTTGCCGGCAAGGCCGCCCCCGTGGTCTCGGTCGAGACGCTGATCGACGCCGAGATCGCGATTTTCGGCGGCGTCTGCCCCGATCCGCGCGCGCTGGGCGCCACGGGCGACCATCCGGCCTATCTCATCTACACCTCCGGCTCGACGGGAACGCCCAAGGGCATTGTCGTCACCGCGCGCAACATCTGCCATTATCTGCGCTCGGCCAATGAGATCTACCGGATTTCCGCCTCTGATGTGGTGTTCCAGGGCGCTTCCGTCGCCTTCGACCTCTCCATGGAGGAGATCTGGATTCCCTATCTCGCCGGCGCGTCGCTCTTCGTCGCCACGCCGCAGATCATCGGCGAGACGGAGGCGCTGCCCGATATTCTGGAGGAAGCCGGCGTCACCGTGCTCGACACTGTGCCGACGCTGCTCGCCGCCATGCCGCGCGATGTCGCGACGCTGAAGACCATCGTGCTCGGCGGCGAGGCCTGCCCGCCCTCGGTGGCGGAGCGCTGGACCCGCATCGGCCGCACCATCTTCAACAGCTACGGCCCCACCGAGGCGACCGTCGTCGCCACCGTTTCGGAGGTCTGGCCCAATGAGACGGTGACGATCGGCAAGCCGATCCCCAATTACAGCTGCTATGTCGTCGACGAAAATCTGACGCTGCTGCCGCCGGGCGCGGAGGGCGAGCTGCTCATCGGCGGCCCTGGCGTGGCGAGAGGCTATCTGCGCCGCGACGAGCTGACCGCCGAGAAGTTCATCGCCAATCCTTTCCCCTCGGACGGCTCCGATCCGATCCTCTATCGCTCCGGCGACGCGGTGATTCTGGACGAGAACGGCGATCTGCATTTTCGCGGCCGCATCGACGATCAGGTGAAGATCAGGGGTTTCCGCGTCGAGCTGGGCGAGATCGAATCCGCGCTCTCGCGCCTCGACCATATACGTCAGGCGGCCGTCGTTCTGCGCAATGAGAATGGGCTGGACGAGCTCGTCGCCTTTCTCGTCGGCGCGACGGCCGTGTCGCCGGACCCACGCGATCTGCGCGCCAAGCTGCGCGAGTTTCTGCCCTCCTATATGGTTCCGGGCCGGTTCGAGGTCGTGACCTCGCTGCCCCGCCTCTCCTCCGGCAAGGTGGACCGCAAGGCGCTGAAGCGGGCGCCGCTCACCGCCCCTCTCATCGACACGGAGGCGCAGGAGGAGCCGCGCACCAAGACGGAGGCCGCGCTGCTCGACGCCGCCAAGCGCGTGCTGCCGCCGGGCGCCATTCCCTTCGACGCGGATTTCTTCACCGATCTCGGCGGCCATTCGCTGCTGGCCGCGCGTTTCGTCTCGGTGGTGCGCGAGACGGCGCATCTTTCCTCGATCACGCTGCAGGACCTCTATTCGGAGCGCAATCTGCGCGCGCTCGCCACACATCTCGATGGCAAGGCGGCGATGGCCGGGCCGCCGCGCGATCTCTCCTTCGCGCCGCCGCCGCTGCTGCGACGCTTCCTCTGCGGCCTCGCCCAGGCGGCGGCGCTGCCCTTCATCCTCGCCTTCGTCACCTCGCAGTGGCTCGGCGTCTTCGTGTCCTATCAGCTGCTCACCTCGCCGGACGCCAACCTCATCGACGAGGCGGCGGCGCTGCTCGGCGTCTATATGTGCGTCAACATCGCCACTGTGGCGGTGTCGATCCTCGGCAAATGGCTGGTCATCGGCCGCACCAGGCCGGGGCGCTACCCGCTGTGGGGCGTCTATTACTACCGCTGGTGGCTGGCGCAGCGCCTGATGGGCCTCACCCACGCCAAATGGTTCCAGTGCTCGCCCTTGATGCGCCTCTATCTTTCCGCCCTCGGCGCGAAGATCGGCGAGGACGCCATCATCGGCGAGCTGGACGTCGGCGCGATCGATCTCGTCAGCATCGGCGACGGCGCGAGCCTCGGCTCCAAGCTGAAGCTCGCCAACGCCCGCGTCGTCGGCAATGAGCTCATCATCGGGACGATCGAGATCGGCGCGGACGCCTATGTCGGCACCTCCTGCGTGATCGAGGAGAATGTCGTCCTCGGCGAGGGCGCGGCGCTCGAGGATCTGACCTCGGTTCCTGCGGGCTCGCAGATCGGCGCCTATGAGATTTGGGACGGCTCGCCGGCGCGCTACAAGGGCGATGTCGATCCCCGCGCGCTCGATCCGCAATCGACGGCCTCCGCGCCGCAGCGGCTCGCCATGGGCTTCATGTTCACGGTTCTGGCGCTGGCGCTGCCGCCGCTCGGCCTGCTGCCGATCTTCCCGGCCTTTTGGGTGTTCGACCGTTTCGACAATTGGCTCGGCATAACGGATGTCGACCACGTCTATTATCTCGCCGCCATTCCCTTGTTCGCCTGGCCGACGGCTTTCGTGCTGGTGCTCGTCACCGTGGCCTTCATCGTGGCCTTCCGCTGGATCGTGCTGCCGCGCGTCTCGGAGGGGACCTATTCGGTGTGGTCCGGCTTCTATCTGCGCAAATGGGCGGTGGCGCTCGCCACCGAGGTGACGCTGGAGACGCTCTCCTCGCTGTTCGCCACTCTCTACATGCGCACATGGTACCGGCTGATGGGCGCGAAGATCGGCAAGGATTCGGAGATTTCGACCAATCTGTCCGGCCGCTATGATCTCGTCGAGATCGGCGAGAAATGCTTCATCGCCGACGAGGTGGTGCTCGGCGACGAGGATATGCGCCGCGGCTGGATGTATCTGAAAAAGGTGAAGACCGGCGCGCGCGTCTTCGTCGGCAATGACGCCGTTGTGCCGCCGGGCTCGGAAATCCCCAGTGGCGCGCTGATCGGCATCAAATCCAAGCCGCCGGCCAATAGCGAGCTCTCCGAGGGCGACACCTGGTTCGGCTCGCCGCCGATGAAGCTGCCCGTTCGCCAGACCTTCGACGGCGGCGGCGCCGCCTGGACCTATCAGCCGCCCTTCTGGAAAAAAGCCGCGCGCGCGGCCTATGAGGCGATCAACGTCTCGCTGCCGACCATGCTGTTCATCACTTTCGGCACTTGGGCGGTGGAGAGCTTTGGCCAAAAGCTCATCGACGGCGATTATTGGGCGGTGTTCTGGCTCTTCGTGCTGTCGTCGACGCTGATCTCGGTCGGCATGACGCTGGTCGTGGTGGCGGTGAAATGGCTGACCATGGGGCGCTATGAGCCGCAGGTGAAGCCCATGTGGTCCTTCTGGGCCATGCGCACCGAGGCTTGCGCCGTGCTCTATTGGGGCCTCGCCGGCAAAATCCTGCTCGAGCATTTGCGCGGCACGCCCTTCCTGCCCTGGACGCTCCGCCTGTTCGGCTCGAAATTCGGCAAGGGCGTGTTCATGGACATGACCGACATCACCGAATTCGATTGCGTGAGCGTCGGCGATTATGCGGCGCTCAATCAGGTGGCGGCGCTGCAGACGCATCTTTATGAGGACCGGGTGATGAAGGTCGGCCGCGTCGAGATCGGCCGCGGCGTGACTGTCGGCGCCGGCTCCACCGTGCTCTACGACACGCATGTCGGCGATTTCGCCCGGCTCGGCCCGCTCACCGTGGTGATGAAGGGCGAGAAGATCCCGGCGCATTCCGAGTGGATCGGCGCGCCGGCCGAGCCGGCCGCGCCGCCCGCGACGCCGCCCGCTTTGGCGGAGGCGCGACGCGAGACCAGCAAGGCGGCGTGACGCTGGTTATGGAGCGAGCCTGAAGGCTCGCGGTCCGAGGCGCTCTCTGGACCGCGAGCCTTCAGGCTCGCATTCATACGACTTCCGATCGATACATTCGGATGAAACATCCGTCCCTCGCCCTGAGGAGCCCGCATCGATCTCGGGTTTACCCGAGATCGGCATGATAATGCCCAAGTCGGGCTTGCCCGACTTGGGTGCGGGCGTCTCGAAGGGTCTAGCCGCTGCGTGTCGCTGGAACGTCCTTCGAGGCTTTTTGCGTGCCGCAAAAAGCGCCTCAGGACGAGGGGATTGTATTTGCCGCGCCGAAGCAATCAGCCGGAAGCCGTATCATTTCCTCACATGAAGATCAGATCCGTATCCTGCGGCCGCGCGCCGGCGGCGGTCAGCATCGCATGGGCCTGCCCGCGATGATGGGTCTGATGGTTGAAGAGATGGACGATGACGAGCTTGCGCGGCTTGACGATATCCATCTGCTTGGCGCCCGAATACCAGGAGAAATCGCCCTCGAGCGCCGCCTCGTCGAAGGCGTCCGCAAAGGCGATCAGCCGCGCGTCCATCGACGCGCGCTCCGATTTCATGACCTCCCAATCGGCGCGGAAGGAGGCGGAGTCGGCGATCGCTACATTCGGGTTCGGATCGCCGGCGAGGCGGCTCATCCACATGGCGTCCGCCCAGAGCAGATGATTGAGCGTGCCGTGGATCGATTTGAAGAACGCCCCGCGATCGGCGCGCCGCGCCGCATCCGAGAGCGTATCGGCCGCCGCAAAGAGGCTCTCGTTCTGCCAGGCGTTGTAGCGCGCCATTTTCTGCGCGAAGGCGGGAGTGATCATTCGGTCGGGTCCTTGAAGCCGAGCGACCGGTGAACCGGAAACGTTTCCACCTTATCCTCGATGCGTAAAAAGGCGAGACGCCGCTCGACGGAAATTCATCGCGGTTGTAGTCTGGTTCATTGCATTACCGATAAATTGAGGGCATGAAATTGAGATTATTGATATGGATCAACGCGTTTATTCCGCGTGACGTTCCCGGTTACACCGAGACGATCGCCGTCGGCGCGCATGCGGGCAAAACAGCCGTGCCGTTACCGGGGCCCGCCCGTCTCAATCCGATGAATTTGTTCAAAGCGTGGAATGCCGGCTATCTGACCGACCAGCGGACATTCAGCAATTCTCCGACAGCGAGCGTGCGCATGCGGTCGCTCGCGGAGATCTACTTCGATACGAAATCTGAGTCGGCGCGGCTCCTACGGGCCGAGCATGAGACATCCGGCACGACGGAAGTCGACATTGGCTCTGGCGTGCAGAAGGATTTCGCGAAAGCGGACATGTCGCGTTGCGGATGGTCGCGACTAACGACGCCGGTTCGGCCGTTTCGAGCGGCCCGCGTGCTCGTGCCATTCGGGGGGATGGCGCCGGTCTACGCCGGCGTCGGGGCGGCGCCGACCAACGAATGGGAAATCAGCGTTGCCGGGCAGGCGGGCGACCCTCTGGTCTCCGCCGCCGCGGACATCGACTATGAAGGGGCATTCCGAATTTCGGTGGCTTCTTTTTCGCCGCCGCGTGTGACGGTGAGCCTCGACGCGACAATCGACGCCTTCCCGGCTTTCGAGGCCTATGCGCGGCTCGACGGTCTCACCAAGACGCTTTTCACGGCTCCGCCTCCGGCAGGCAATACGGTCCTCGATCTGCTTGGGGGAGCCAGCCGCAAGTTCAGCGGATTCGCGACATTGCCCTGATGGGACAGGGACGAGCCCGACGTGGCGCCCGCCGTTTGACCCGGCAACCAACGGCGCCTACAACGGGCGGAACGCATATGTGACCGGCTCCCTCCATGTCCCACAACAGCTTCGGCCATCTCTTCCGCATCACCACTTTCGGCGAGAGCCATGGGCCGGCGCTCGGCGTCGTCGTCGACGGCTGCCCGCCGGGGCTGGAGCTGACCGAGGCCGAGATTCAGCTCTTTCTCGACAAGCGCCGCCCCGGCCAGTCGCGCTTCACCACGCAGCGGCAGGAGCCGGATGCGGTGAAGATTCTCTCCGGCGTCTTCGCCGATTCCGCCGGCCGCCAAGTGACGACCGGAACGCCGATCGCGCTGCTGATCGAGAACACCGACCAGCGCTCCAAGGATTATGGCGATATCGCCGAGAAATACCGCCCCGGTCACGCCGATTACGCCTATGACGCGAAATATGGAATTCGCGACTATCGCGGCGGCGGGCGCTCCTCGGCGCGCGAGACGGCGGCGCGCGTCGCCGCCGGCGCGGTCGCGCGCAAAGTGCTCGCCGGCGTCGCCATACGCGGCGCTCTGGTGCAGATCGGTCCGCATAAAATCGACCGCGCCCGTTTCGACTGGGCGGAGGTGGAGAAGAACCAGCTGTTCTGCCCGGATGCGGAGACCGCGAAGCTCTGGGCCGATTATCTCGACGGCGTGCGCAAATCGGGCTCCTCCATCGGCGCGGTGATCGAAGTGGTGGCGGAGGGCGTTCCCGCCGGCTGGGGCGCGCCCATCTATGGCAAGCTCGATTCCGATCTCGCGAGCGCCTTCATGTCGATCAACGCCGTGAAGGGGGTGGAGATCGGCGTCGGCTTCGCCGCAGCCGAGCTCTCCGGCGAGGCCAACGCCGACGAGATGCGCGCCGGGCCGGACGGCGCGCCCGAGTTTCTCTCCAACCAGGCCGGCGGCGTGCTGGGCGGCATATCGACCGGCCAGCCGATCGTCGCGCGTTTCGCGGTCAAGCCCACCTCCTCGATACTGACGCCGCGCCGCACCATCGACCGCAACGGCCAGGAGACCGAGATCGTCACCAAGGGCCGCCACGACCCCTGCGTCGGCATTCGCGCCGTGCCGGTGGGCGAGGCGATGATGGCCATTGTGCTGGCCGACCATTTCCTGCGGCACAGGGGGCAGGTGGGCGGGTAGCCGATGGTCGGACGAGCGCCGGCGTCATCCTCTTTCACACGTCGGCAGGCGCTCGCTCTAGCGGCGGGCTTGACGCTGTCGCCCGAGGTCGTCGCGGCGAGCGGCCTCCAGCCCACGACCCTCCTCGTCACCCATCCTTCCGGCCTCGCGCATGAGGTCGGCGCAGGCCGTCCCGACCAGCCCGAGCGTCTTCGCGCCATCGCCGCGGTTCTCGAGGGCGACGCCTTCGCCGCGCTGCGCCGCGCGGAAGCCCCGGCCGCCGCCCGCGAGGCGATCCTCGCCGTTCATGCGCCCTCTCTGCGGGAGCGTTTCGAGAAAGCCGCGCCGCAAAGCGGGCTCGTGGCGCTCGGCTCTGATATCGTCATGAGCGCGGGCTCGCTCGAGGCGGCGCTGCGCGCCGCCGGCGCCGCGACCTTCGCCGTCGATGCGGTGATGCGCGGCGCCGCCCGCAACGCTTTCGTCGCCATGCGGCCGCCCGGCCATCATGCGACGCGCGAGAGCGCCATGGGCTTCTGCTTTTTCAACAACGCCGCCATCGCCGCGCGCCACGCCATCGCCGCCCATGGGGCCGAGCGCGTCGCCATCGTCGATTTCGACGTGCATCACGGCAATGGATTGCAGGAGATTTTCTGGGCGCAGAAAAACGTCCTCTATTGCTCCTCGCATCAGTCGCCGTATTATCCCTTCACCGGCGCCGCGAGCGAGCGCGGCGCCTATGACAACATCGTCAACGCGCCGCTCGCCAAAGGCTCCGGCGGCGAGCAATTCGCGCAAGCTTGGACGCAGGCGATTCTCCCGCGCCTCGACGATTTTGCGCCGGACATCCTCCTCATTTGCGCCGGTTTCGACGGGCATTTGCACGATCCTCTCGGCGGCTTGCGCCTGCAAAGACAGGACTTCGCCGAGCTTACGCTGCGCCTCGCAGAGATCGCCGCGCGCCGCTGTAGCGGGCGCATCGTCTCGATGCTCGAGGGCGGCTATCGGCCGGACGATCTCGCCGCCTGCGTCGCCGCTCACATCGGCGCGCTGATGGGGGCGTGAGAATTCCGTCCTCGCCCGGCGCGTGCGTGGGCGCACATCCGAAAGAAGCGAGATCATGGCATCTCTGCGCATAGAGACGCCGTGCAACAATTGCGATGGGAGAGGACAATGGACTTCGGCAGGAGCGAATGGAGCGAGGCGCGCGCGCATATGATCGGCAAGCGCGCGCTCATCGGTCTCACCCGCGTGACGCCGCACGGCAAGGTGCTGCGCCAAATGTTCGGCACGATCGCCGCGATCGACGGAACCGGCGTCCACATAGAGCTCGAGGGCAAGGACGCCGGCCGCAAGGTTCGCCTGCCGCCGGACCTCGGCCGCTTCCGCGTCGCCGGCCCCGGCGATTATCTTCTGTGGGAGACGGGCGAGATTCTCGCGGACCCGGATTTCGTCGGCGCCTTCACGGTCAACGAAGCGGCGTAATCATCGCGCGCGCTCGACGACGCCGACAATCGGCCCCATGGGGCGGAAGCGATCATGGCGCGCGAGCGTCGGCGCATAGAGCGCGGAGATCGAGCCGTCGAGGAAGAGCGCGTCTGGACATTTCAAACGCTCACGAAAAAGCTGAGCGAAAGCATGGAATGTCACCGGCTGATTGGCGATGGCGAAGGCGACGACATGGCCGTCGCGCACGCCGACGCCATTGCGAATCTTCATCGACGTGCCGGTGTCGTGAATGCGCGGATTGATGCGTCCGCCGATGACGAGCATCGGCCCGGATTGCGTCGCATAGGCGGGATGCAGCCGCTCTCTCAGAAAGCGCTGCGTCTCGGCGACGCCGGCGCGCGCGCCCTCCACCCAGAAGATTCCATTGGGCTTCATATGGAAATTGCCGGCGCCGGAATTGGTGTTGGCGCTCTTCTCCATATGGCCGCCTTCGACATAGAGTCCGACAGGACGGCGGCGCTCGTCATACATTCCGGCGTTCATCGCGAAGAGAAGCTTCTCGTTTCTTTGCGCGAGCGCTGCGTCGAGCGCCGAGAAGGAGCCATAGACCTCGTCTTTCGCATCGGCGAGGAAGAGGCGAATGGAATCGCTGCGTGTGTCGAAGACGCAGACAGTGTAGCTCGCGCCAGCATCCTCCATGTCCTGGCAAGGATTGCGCGCCGCCGCGGCGGCGGGCGAGGCGAAGAGGAGGAGAGCGAGGCAGAGGAGGCGACGAAGCGGAATCATGCGCCGATCATAGCATGCCCGCGGCGCCGTCCGCAGCGTCAGCCGCGCGCATCGGGCGGCGTCGCTGCGCCGGGGCCGAGCGAGCGCTGCAAGATCACCGAATCCGTCCAGCTGCCGAATTTATATCCGACGCCGGAGAGATAGCCGGCCTGCCGAAAGCCGATCGCCTCATGCAGCTTCAGCGACGCTTCATTGGCGGCGTCGACATAGCCGATCATCTGCCGAAAGCCCGCCGCCGCGCAGGCGTCCACGAGCGCTTGCAGCAGCAGCCGGCCGACGCCGCGATGCAGATGGCGCGGATCGACATAGATCGAATGCTTGACCACATAGCGATAGGCCGGACGCTTGCGAAACGGCACGACATAGGCGTAGCCGAGCACGGCGCGCTCATGCTCGGCGACGAGATGCGGCAGCCGATGATTGCCCATATTCTTGCGTCGCCGCTTCAAATCTTCTTTCTGCGGCGGCTCGTAGAGCGGCGCATCGGCGGGATCGAGCCCCTTGCGCACATGCTGGAGATAGATCGCCAGCATGGCGTCGACGTCCTCGTCGCGCGAGGGGCGCACGAGGATCGTCGCGCGTTCGGCGCCGGCTTCGATCATGGTCATTCCTGCACCACATAAGTGTAGAGCCGCATCTTCGCCTCGCCGTTCCACTGCTTGTAGAGGCCCTGTATCTCATAATCGAAGCCGGGGAAGAGATTGGCGCTGCGTTCGAACATGCGCAAATATTCCAGCATGGGCCGCGCCTTCGCGTCGAGCCGCTCGCCCGGAACGATCGTCGCAATGCCCGGCGGATAGATGACGAAGAGCGTCGTCGCTATGCGACCTTCGATCTCGTCGATCGGCAGGAAATCCACATCATTGCGCACGAGGCGGAGGTAAGCCTCGCGCGGCGTCATCGCCATTTCGGGGAGATGCTCCTGCCGGAACTGCGCCTGCTGCAGAGCGCTGGCGTTCGCCTCCTTGAAGAAGCGATGCATGTCGGCGCAGAGATCGCGCAGCCGCACGCCCCTATAGCGCGCGGCGCGGCGCGCGACGAATTCAGGAATGACGTCCTGCAGCAGCGCATTGTCGTCATGCAGGCGCTTGAAGGCGACGAGCGAGGAGACCAGCGTTCCCGCCTTGCTGGACTCGACGCCGGGCGTCAGCAGGAAGAGCAGAGAATTGAGGTCGTTCTTCTCCGGCACGATCCGGTTCTCACGCAAATATTGCGCGACGATCGGCGCCGGGATTCCATGATCGGCGTAGGCGCCGCTCTCGCGATCGAAGCCGGGCGTCAGCAGAGTGAGCTTGGCCGGATCGGTGATGGCGAAGCCCGGCGCCATATTGGAGAATCCATGCCAGCGCGCATCCGGCGCCAGCGCCCAGAAGTCGGGATTGCGCGCGAGCTGATCGGTGGAGACGCTCTCCCAGGGAACGCGATGCGCGCCGGATTCGCGCGCCGCGTCGGGTATGGAGACCCAATCGGGCGCGAAAGGATCGAAGAACCAGCGCCGCGCCGGATCCTGCTCCTTGGCCTCGAACTCGCGCCGCACGGCGCGCAGCTTCTTGCGCAGCTCTATGCCGAGCCGGATCGTGTCGTCCCACAAGAGCTCGCCGGAGCGGCCTTTCATCATCTGCGCGCCGACATCCAGCGAGGCGAACAGCGGATAGAAGGGCGAGGTGGAGGCGTGCTGCATGAAGCCTTCGTTGAAGCGGCGATGCTCCACGCGCCGCCGCTGGCCTTTGATGTGGCGATCGCGCACATGAATTTGCGAGGCCTGCGAGAAGCTGGCGAGCTGCTTATGCGTCGATTGCGTCGCGACGATGCCGGGCGACGCCTCGGTGAGATTCTTCAGCCCCATCGCATAGCGCCGCTCATAGAGCGGATGGAATTTCATGAAGCCGGCCCAGGCTTCGTCGAAGAGAATATAGTCGCAGAGATGTCCGATCTTTTGGGCGATCCATTCGGCGTTGTGAATCGTGCCGTCATAAGTGCATTGCTCGATGACGGCGGCGCGGAACGGCCGCTCCTTGCGCCAGGCGTCCTTGTCCTTCACCAGCGGATTGGCGCGAATGCGCTCGCGCAATTTTTCTTCGTCGAAGGCTTCGTGCTCGATCGGGCCGATGAGGCCATGGGCGTTGCGCGTCGTCGGCAGAAAGATCGGCACGCCGCCGCCGAGCAGCAGCGCGCCATGATGCGCGGCCTTGTGATTATTGCGGTCGAACAGCACGAGATCGCCTTCGGCGACCAGATTGGTGAGCACGACCTTATTGGAGGAGGATGTGCCGTTGAGCACGAAGTAGGTCTTCTCCGCGCCGAAGATTTCGGCCGCCGCCTTTTGCGCGGCAAGCGCCGGCCCTTCATGCGTCAACAGATCGCCGAGCTCGACGACGGAATTGTCGAGATCGTCGCGGAACACGGCCTCGCCCAAATGCTCCATGAAGATGCGGCCGATCGGGCTGCGGCTGTAGAAAATGCCGCCATTATGGCCGGGGCAGGTCCACAGCTGATTGCCTTCCTCCGCATAATCGACCAGCGCGCCGAAGAAAGGCGTCTTCAGCGTCTCCGCATATTGCTTGAGGCGCGAGACGAGATTTTTGGCGATGAATTCCGGCGTCTCCTCGGCGAGGAAGACATAGCCGTCGATGAAGTCCAGCACCTCGACCGGAATATCCTCGAAGCGCTTGCGGCGAATGAGCAGCACGATCGGCATTTCGAGGCCGCGCTTGCGCATGAGATCGATGAGCGAGGCGGTCTTGCCCTCGAGGCCCTTCTTGCCCCAATCGACGACGAGGCAGCCGATGGCGGCGTCTGTCTGCACCACGATCTCGGCGTCCTCCACGCGGCGCGCGCGCACGACTTGAAAGCCCATGCTCTCGATCGCGGCGATGATCTGATTGACGCGCAGCCCCTCGAGGTCGTCGGCCTCGAAATTGGGCGCGGAGAAGAGGAATGTGAAGCGGCGGGAGAAGTCCATTCGAATCGGCCTGTGGCGCTGACGAGGAAGAGGAGGGGCCCCGCACTCACAGCCTTGTTCCATGACACAATCGTGACAGCGCGCGCCCTTGTGAAACTCCCGCACCCGCCGCTCGCGGCCGAGACTGAGAATTCGGGTCAACGGCGGTCAAGGAATTGCGCGGGGCGGGATTTCCTGTCGGCGGAGCGATTCTGGAGCCGCCGTGACGAGCCTCGCCTTCGCCGTTATCGAAGAGACGTCGCGTCTGAGGACGTTTCTCGACCATTTCTCGAATATCGACGATCCGCGCGCGCCCTGGCGCGTCGCGCATCCGCGGCGCGCGGAACATGGCCGTCGTCGGGCGTTTCGCCGTCGATCTGAGCCACGCCGCCGCTATCGCCTCGGGGGCCGAAGCTCATCGACCCGAATTCGGAGCCCCGCGCGCCTAGCGGAACCAGACGTAGACGATCGCCGCCGCCAGAGCCAGGACGAGGCCGATCGCCGTATTGCGCAGAAAGCCGCCCTCGAACTCCTCCATTCCCTCTTCCTTTCTCGCCGTCGCGTCGATTCGACGCATTTCTAAAGCTGCATCCAACGCTGAGAATAGCCTCGAGGGCGGTTAATTCCCAGGGGCCGCTCTCGGTTGGGAGCCCGGCGCAGGCCGGGCTCTTTTTCTTTGCGTGGGGGGAGCCTGCGGCGCCTCGCTCGCGGCGGCGCCATGCGCTAAGGTCCGCCCGCCGCTCGGAAGGACCTCATGCCTCTCTATTTCGCCTATGGCGCCAATATGGACGTCGCCGCAATGGCGGTCCGCTGTCCGCATTCGCGGCCGCTCGGCCTCGGACGGCTGGCGCGCTATCGTTTCGCCATTCTGGAGACCGGCTACGCCACGGTCGTGCCGGACGCGCGGGCGCAGGTCCATGGCCTGCTCTATGACCTCGCCGTGGCGGATGTGCCGGCGCTCGACCGCTACGAGGAGATCGGCCGCCGCCTCTACCGCAAGGTCGTGCAGCCGGTGCTGCGCGCGCCGGTGGGCTCGGCGCGGGCGCTCGTCTATATCGGAACCGCGACGCGCGAGGGGCCGGCGGCGCCCGGCTATGTCGAGAATATCGTCGCCTCGGCGCGCGCGCTCGGCCTGCCCGGCGCCTATATCGCCTTTCTGGAGAGCCATGCGCCCAATGCGCAGCAGAGGATGAGCCGAAGATGAGCGCTGTTCCCGTTCCGACCGTCCATACGCTGGCCGAGCTGCGCGAGCGCGTCGCGCAATGGCGCGCGCGCGGCGAGCGCGTCGGCTTCGTCCCCACAATGGGCGCGCTGCACCAGGGCCATCTCGCTCTGGTGGAGGAGGCGCGCCGGCGCGCCGATCGCGTGATGGTCTCGGTCTTCGTCAATCCGACGCAATTCGGCGCAGGCGAGGATTTCGACCGCTATCCGCGCACGCTCGCCGCCGATGTCGAGAAGCTCGCGAGCGTTGCGGCCGATCTCTGCTATGCGCCGGCGGTGGAGGAGATGTATCCGCCGGGCTTTTCCACCACGGTCGCGGTGGGCGGGCCGGCGGTGGCCGATCTCGAGGATCATTTCCGGCCGACGCATTTCGCCGGCGTCGCCCTCGTCGTCGCCAAGCTGCTCAATCAGGCCGATTGCGACGTCGCCGTCTTCGGCGAGAAGGATTATCAGCAATTGCTGGTGATAAAGCGCTTGGCGCGCGATCTCGATCTGCGCGCGGAGATCGTCGGCGCGCCCACTTTGCGGGAGGCGGACGGCCTCGCAATGTCCTCGCGCAACATCTATCTCTCGGCCGAGGAGCGGCGCGTCGCGCCGGCGCTCTATCGCGCGCTGAGCGAGGCGGCGCAGCGCATCGCCGCGGGCGAGCCGATCGGCCATGTGATGGCGGAGGCGCGCGAGCAGATCGCCGCCGAGGGCTTCCTCATCGATTATCTCGAGGCGCGGCACGCGCAGACTCTGACGCGCGTCGCCCGGCGTCACGAGGGGCCGATTCGCCTGCTGGTCGCGGCGAAGCTCGGCGCGACGCGGCTCATCGACAATGTCGCCGTGGAGGCGGCGCAATGAGCGAGACGCGCCGCGTTTTCCGCATCATCGTGCGCGGGCGCGTGCAGGGCGTCGGCTTTCGCGCCTTTGTCGCGCGGGAGGCGGGGCGGCTCGCGCTCGCCGGCTGGGCGCGCAATTGCGACGATGGCGCGGTGGAGATCGTCGCCGCCGGGCCGCAGGGCGCGCTGCAAGCGCTGGTGGATGCGGCGCGGCGCGGACCACCCGCGGGGCGCGTCGACGATCTGCGCGCGGAAGAGACGAACGAGGCTGCTCTCGTCGAGCGGCGCGGCGATCTGGAGTTCTAAAAAGCGTGCGGCTCGAGAACGACGAGGATTTCGACGCGCTGGCGGCCGCTTTCGCCGATCTGGCGACGCGCGCGGGCGTCATCGCCATGGATGTGCTCGCCGCGCCGACGATCGACGCGCGGGCGAAGAAGGACGCGAGCCCGGTCTGCGAGGCGGATGAGAGGATCGAGGCCTTTCTGACGCCGCGTCTTGCCGAGCTGCTGCCCGGCCTTCCCATCGTCGCGGAGGAAGCCGCCGCTGCGGGCGCCGCTTTCGCCCGCGCGGAGACTTTCCTGCTCGTCGATCCGCTCGACGGCACGCGGGAGTTTCTGGCGCGCAGCGGCGAGTTCACCGTCAATATCGGCCTCATCGTCGCGGGCGCGCCGCGCGCCGGCGCGGTCTTCGCCCCGGCGCTGGGGCAATTATGGTTCGCCGGCGCGCGCGCCTTCGCCGCCGAGGCCATCCCCGGCCGGCCGGCGCCGCCGCCCGCGGCCTGGCGGCCGTTGCGCGTGCGCGCTTTGCCGGCGGAAGGGCCGACGGCGCTGGTCAGCCGCTCGCATCTCGACGCGGCGACCACGGCCTTTCTGAAGACGCATCGCATCGCCGCGACGCGCGATGTCGGCTCCTCGATCAAATTCTGCCTGCTGGCGGAGGGCGCGGCCGATCTCTATCCGCGCTTCGGCCCGACGATGGAATGGGACACGGCGGCCGGCGACGCGGTGCTGCGTGCGGCCGGCGGCGGCGTCGTCGACCCCACGGGCCGCCCGCTTCTCTACGGCAAGGCGGGCGAAGCCTATCGCAACGGACCGTTCATCGCTTTCGGCGATCCCGCCGCCGCAAGACTTTATTAAGAACGCGGCGAGATTCTTCCTTTCACGAAGAAGATCCGTCGCGGCGCCACAGGCGCGACACGATCGCATCCAAACTTCAGCAGACCGATTCGCAAAAGCCCAATAGGGAAGCCTCGTCATGCGCGCCGCAGATTCAACTCGCCGAGAGACGCGCACAACGCGCAGAGAAGCGACGCGCGCGACGCGCAGAGAAATGCTGGCCCTCGCCGCTGGCGCCGCGCTGTCTCCGCTGGCGCCGGCGCATGCCGCCTATGGCGTGCGGGCGGAGCCGAGACCCGAGCCCATGTCCGGCGACGAGGTGGTGCAGAGTGGCCATCGCTTCTTCGGCGCCATAGCGCGCGACCTCGCCCAGGGCGTCGAGCAATTGGCGCGGCGCTGGGGACGGCCCAACGCCTATGTGCTCGGCCAGGAGGGCTCGGGCGCCTTCGTCGGCGGCCTGCGCTATGGCGAGGGGACGATGTACACGCGCAACGCCGGCCAGCGCCGCGTCTTTTGGCAGGGGCCTTCGCTCGGCTTCGACGCCGGCGCCGATGGCGACCGCACCATGATGCTGATCTATAATCTGCCCTCGGTGGACGCCATCTACACGCGCTTCGGCGGCGTCGCCGGCTCGGCCTATCTGGTCGGCGGACTGGGCTTCACCGAGCTCTCGGCCGATGGCGTCGTCGTCGCGCCGATCCGCGCCGGGCTCGGCGCGCGCCTCGGCCTCAATCTCGGTTATTTGAAATTCACGCCGGAAGCGACGTGGAATCCGTTCTGACGCATCGCGCGATGACGATCTGCGTGTCGCCGTAGCGGCGGCGCTCTTCCTCGACGATTTCCTCGGGCAGCGAGAGAGGGGCGTCCGCCGCCTCCTCGATGACGATCAGCGCGCGCTCCGCGAGCCAGCCGCCTTCGACGAGCGAGCGCAGGGCGCGCGTGGCGAGGTCGCGCCCATAGGGCGGATCGAGAAACGCGAGCGTGAACAATTCGCCCGGCGGCGCGAGGCCGAGCTTGGTCGCGTCCCGCCGAAAGACGCGCGTCACGCCGCCCGCGCCCAACGCCTCGACATTGGCGCGCAGCAGCGCGCGCGCCTCGGCTCCATCGTCGATGAAGAGGATTTTCGCTGCGCCGCGCGACAGGGCCTCGAGGCCGAGCGCGCCCGTGCCCGCGAAAAGATCGACGACGCGCGCGCCTGGAACCGGATCGTCATAGGCATGGGCGAGAATGTCGAAGACGGATTCGCGCAGGCGATCCGAAGTCGGACGGATCGCCTGCGATTGCGGCGTCTTCAGCACGCGGCCGCGAAAGCTGCCGGCGACGATGCGCATGGGCTAGCGCGGCTTGCGCGGCGCGCCGCCGGGCTTGCGCGGCCCTTTGCCCGCCGGCCCTTTGCCGCCCGGTCCGCCTCTACCCGGCCCTTTGCCCGCGCCGCTCCGCGGCGGACCACGACGCTCGCCCGACGGCGGACGCGCGTCCCCGTCACGACGCGGCGGGCGACCTTCGCCCGCCTTGCGCGGCGCGCGCTCGCCCCGCGGCGCATCGCCGGAGTCGAAACGCTTGCCGGCGCCCTTGCCCGCGCCCTTGCCCGCGAAGCTCTTGCCCGCGCCGGAACTCTTGCGCTCGGCGCGCTCGCCAGAAGGCGCATGGGCGGCCGCTCCTTCGCGACGCGGCGGACGACCTTCGCCCTCACGACGCGGCGCACGCTCGCGGCGCGGCCCGTCTCCTGCGCTGAAGCTCGACCC